>JAGYOV010000051.1 GCA_018399375.1 Dehalococcoidia bacterium | reverse complement strand
AGAAACAAGAAAGATATCCGGACTATCCATATCCTGAACCCTGAGGCTGACATTAGTCTCCAACTCCCTGTACAACCGCCCGCGCAGATGACGAGAAGTACAGAAGCGCCCTTCTCTACCAGCAAACGGCGAAGAGTTAACTCCAAAGGTCATCTTCATTGTGGGCTCAGCTATATCAATGCCCGGTAGGGGTTCAGGGCATAAAGGACTGGCAATAGTATCTCCAATATTTATCTCTTCCAGTCCAGCCACAGTTACAATATCGCCTGCCATGGCTTCTTGTACTTCAATAAATTCGAGTCCATAGCAGGTAAAAATATGAGCAATGTCATAGCTTGTTACATATCCACCGCCTCTCATAACAACTACAGAATCGCCAGGAGCCATTTTGCCCCGGCGTATCCTGCCAATAGCAAGCCTTCCCTTGTAGTTATCATAATCCAGGCTGGAGACCAACATTTGGAGAGGTCCATCCTCAACTACTGGTGGCGGCACTTCTCGCAAAATACACTCGAATAGAGGAACTAGATCCTTACCATTGCCCCCCTCTTCCATTGAGGCTGTGCCATTCTTGGCACTGACATATAGTACAGGAAAATCAAGTTGCTCCATGCAGGTAGCCAATTCCAGAAAGAGATCCTGCGTCAAGCTAACCACCTCAGCCACCCGTGATCTTTCCCTATCCACCTTATTTATTACCACAACAAGTTTTAACTTCCTCTTCATAGCCTGGCGCAATACAAATTTTGTCTGTGGCATGGGGCCATCAATAGAATCCACCAGTAGCAAACACCCATCAGCCATATTCATAACCCTCTCCACTTCACCCCCGAAATCAGCATGCCCCGGCGTATCTATAATGTTTATCCTGACGTCTTGATAAGTCAGGGCCGTATTTTTCGCCAGAATGGTAATCCCCTTCTCGCGCTCTAGCGGGTTGCTGTCCATTATCAGTTGCCCCACCTGTTCATTATGCCGAAAAATCTTGCTCTGTTTGAGCATGGCATCTACCAAAGTCGTCTTGCCATGATCCACATGGGCAACTATAGCTATATTCCTTATATCGTCTCGATAGCTCTGAACCAACTTTACTCCTTTAGCATACACCTTCCCTTCAATCTCTCGATTATGGCGATCATCTACATCTGAAGCCACAACAGAAACCCTTCTATAAAAAGGATAGAAGCAACCATAAACTCAAGGGCAAATGGTATCTCACGGGGAAGACCTTGCTTACCGTCGTGGTTATTATAACCTTTCGAACAACACTTTGAGAAATACTAACACCCCCCCTCCACCATCGATACAACACGGAAGATGACAATATAGCGTAGACGCCTGCAGAACAAATATAGGCCTATTTGACGGAGATAGGCAAATGAGATAGGCTATAAGGCTAAGCTTAATTCAGGAGAACTGCTATATGTTTTGCCGCGGCATCCGGGGGGCTATTACCGTTTCAACAAACGACAAGCGAAGTATTCTAGACGCGACAGGGAAGTTGCTTAAAGAGATGGTACGCGCCAATGAAGTTGTACCGGAGAACATATCTGCCATCATCTTCACTACCACTTCTGATTTAAACGCTGAATTTCCCGCAGCAGCAACGCGCGAAATAGGATGGACTCAACAAATGGCTTTGCTTTGTGGGCATGAAATGAACGTGCCGGGTAGTTTGCCACATTGTATAAGAGTTTTAATGATGGTGAACACAGAAAAGAAATTTGAAGATATCTCTCACGTTTACCTTGAAGAGGCAAAACAGTTGCTGGTGAGCAAAACATCTTCGCCAGGAGGCAAAAGTTGATCGTAGTCATGAAAGTCGGCTCTAGCCAAAGTGAAATTGATGGAGTCATTAATCGAATCAAGGAACTCAATTTAGGAATACACCTATCACAGGGAGAAGAACACACTATCATCGGAGTCCTGGGACAGACTTTCCCGGAACTTCAGGACATGTTGCGCCTGCTCCCCAACGTAGAAGATGTTATTCCTATAGGCAAACCATACAAGCTCGCCAGTAAGGAATTTCATCCTCAGAATACCATCGTAACGGTGAAAGACGTCGTTATCGGAGGAGATGAGATAGTCGTCATGGCAGGCCCATGCGCCGTAGAAAACGAGGATCAACTTTTGAGCACCGCGCGCGAAGTTCAGGCAGCTGGCGCCAATATACTCCGTGGTGGTGCTTTCAAACCAAGCACTTCTCCTTACAGTTTCCGCGGGCTGGGATTGGAAGGGCTGAAAATGCTTGCTAAAGCTCGAGAAGAAACGGGTATGCCCGTTATTACTGAAGTAATGACACCCGGGGACGTAGATGTAGTGGCCAGCTATGCTGACATACTCCAAGTTGGCGCACGGAACATGCAGAATTTTTTCTTGCTTGATGAAGTTGGGAAAATAAAAAAACCGGTGATGCTTAAGCGTGGATTGTCATCTACCATACAGGAATGGCTACTGGCAGCAGAGTACATCCTGTCACAGGGGAATGAACAACTAATTCTCTGTGAGCGCGGAATTAGAACCTTCGAAACCGCTACGCGCAACACTATGGATATCAGCGCCATTCCCATCATCAAACTACAAAGCCACCTCCCCATTATCGCCGACCCGAGCCACGCCACAGGCCAATGGAACCTGGTATCCCCTGTCGCGCTGGCATCAATAGCCGCTGGAGCCGATGGGTTGATGATAGAGGTTCATCCCGATCCCAATTCAGCTCTCAAGGATGGGGCTCAATCTCTCACGTTCGATAATTTTCAACATCTCATGACCAGCCTAAAACCAATAGCTCAAGCTATAGGGAGAAAACTGTCCTCCGGAGGAATATAAATTAAGCTCTGAACTCCCATGAGCATTGAAGAAGAGCTGATCAGGCTGGTCCCCCAAAAAGAAACTGCTCTTACTGTTGGCGTCTTTGATGGCGTTCACATGGGGCATCGTTATCTTCTCAACATGGTAAAACGACAAGCTCAACAAGATAACTTGCTCAGCGGCGTAGTCACTTTCAAGAATCACCCACAACTGGTGGTACATCCACAAACTCGAATACCTTTCCTGTGCACTGTGGAGGAAAGAGTCGAACTAATCAAGGAAATGCATGTGGATCTAGTAGCTGCCCTCTCTTTTACCCCCGAAGTGGCCCAGATGCAGGCACAGGAATTTCTTGCTCTACTGAAGAAATATCTTAAAATGCGCCATCTTGTAATTGGCCCTGACTTTGCCCTGGGCAAAGAGAGAGAAGGTAATTTTAACCTTATCCGTGAGACAGGAGAAAAAAGTGGGTTTAGCGTCTCAAGTACACCCCCCTTTTTTCTTGGCAATGACATGGTTAGCAGCACCTGTATCCGCAGCGCATTATCCAGAGGTGATATAGCCATAGCAGAAAAGTTACTGGGACGTCGCTTCTCACTAACAGGTGAGGTCGTTACCACAGACAAGCGCGGCCATTCCCTTGGATTCCCCACTGCCAATCTCAGCCTATCTCCGGAAATGCTGTTGCCAACCGATGGTGTCTATGCCACCATCGCCCAGATAGCAGGACACAGTTTTGCCTCCGTAACTAATATAGGCATCAGACCTACTTTCAATAGCAACAAAAGAACTATAGAAACTCACCTGCTAAATTATGACGGTGATTTATACGGGCAGAAAGTCAAGCTGGAATTCGTACAGAGGCTAAGAGAAGAACACCGCTTTAACTCAATAGCTGAGCTAAAAGCCCAGATTGAGAGAGATATCGAGAATACAGAGGCAATTTTATGCAAAAAGTGAATGGTTCCCATTTCGATTTCATTTTGAAACGTGGAGTGGCAGAGATCATCAGCGAGACAGAATTGTCAAAGCTGATGGAATCAGGCCGAAATTTAAACTTGAAGCAGGGATTTGACCCCAGTGCACCCGATATACACCTGGGGCACGCCGTCGGCCTAAGGAAACTGCGCCAGTTTCAGGAGATGGGGCACAAAGTCATCCTCATCGTAGGCGATTGGACAGCAAGGATAGGCGACCCAAGCGGACAATCTGCCACGCGCCCCATGCTTTCCCAGGAAGAAATAGAGTTTAACGCCCAAACTTATCTAAAACAGTTCTTCCGTGTGGTAGATAAAAACAGAACCGAGGTGAGATGGCAAAGTGAATGGTTCGGTAAATTTACTCTAGATGAAGTAATTAAACTCACCAGCAAATTTACTATAGCCCAGATACTGGCCAGGGAAGACTTCAATAATAGATACCGTTCAGGAAATCCCATTTCACTGACCGAGATGCTTTACCCACTGCTCCAGGCCTATGATTCAGTAGTAATTCATGCCGATGTAGAATTCGGAGGCATAGACCAGAAGTTCAATTGCCTTCTGGGAAGAGAATTGCAACAATTCATGGGGCAAACTCCTCAACAAGTATTCCTCGTTCCTCTACTCGTCGGAACCGATGGCACGATGAAAATGAGCAAGAGTTTGGGGAACTACATCGGTATCACAGAACCTTCCCAAGAAATCTACGGAAAGGTAATGTCAATTCCTGATTCCATGATCATTGATTACTTCAATCTCGTAACGGATTTGCCCGACATGGAGATAGAAGAATTTCAAGAACAATTGCACGCCCTCACAGTTAATCCTATGATCCTCAAGAAAAGACTGGCGCGCGAGATCGTGACACAATTTCACGACAGCAGTTCAGCGACCCAGGCGGAAGCTCACTTCACAAGGGTATTCCAGGAGAGAAAAACTCCAGAGGAAATATTTGAATGTTTCTTTCCCCACACACCTACGGAAACCGACTTATGCCAGGTTGACATTGCGCCAACACTCATAAAAGAAGGATTAATTAAAAGTCAGGGAGAATTAAAGCGGCTGCTCGCTCAAAATGCTATTTCGCTCAATGGCAAAAGGATAAATAGTAAAATCATAAATGCTCGTCATGGCAACATTTTGAAGATAGGAAAACGCAATTTTGTTAAGATATTACTAAAATAAAGGAGACAAAGAAAATGCAATTACGCATTCCAGGCCCAACACCATGCCCCCCTGAATCCCTACAGGCACAGGGAAAGCAGATGATAAATCACAGAGGCGAAGAGTTTAGCTCGCTGTTGAACTCAATAACGGATAAAATGAAAAAGGTCTTTCAAACCAAGGAAGACGTGCTCCTACTCACTTGCTCGGGCACGGGTGGCATGGAGGCAGCTATTGTCAATACTCTGTCACCTGGAGACAAGGTTCTCTCTACATCCGTTGGAGTCTTTGGAGACCGCTTTGCCGAAATAGCCAGCCAATATGGCGCTAACGTAGTTCGCCTGGGAGGAGAATGGGGGAAACCCGTCGATCTCGAGGCTCTCAAGAAAGCACTGAAAGCAGATAATAGCATCACAGCAATATTAACTACACACAACGAAACGTCCACGGGAATAACCAATGACATCAAGGAAATAAGTACTCTGGCAGGGGAATTCGATAAGCTTTTACTCGTTGATTCTGTATCAGGGCTAAGTTGTATCGATCTTCCAGTAGATGAGTGGCAATGCGATGTAGTCATCTCTGCATCGCAAAAAGGCTGGATGGTGCCACCAGGACTGGCCATGGTCAGCGTAAATGAGAAAGCATGGCAGGCATATGCTAAAGCTAAAATGCCACGCTACTACATGGACTTCGGCAAAGCCAAGGATTACCTAGAGAAGGGACAGAACCCATGGACTCCAGCAATTTCTCTTTGCTACTCTTTGGATGCTACTCTGGATCTCATATTGAAGGAAGGATTGAAAAATGTGTTTGCTCGACATGCTCGAGTAGCCCAAATCGCCAGAGATGGAATAAAATCTCTAGGATTATCTCTGTTTGCCCAGGAAGACCATGCCTCCAACACAGTTACGGCCGTCAAGCCTCCTGACAATATAGATGTCACGGGACTCATTAAACTGCTCCGAGAGGAACACGGTGTTATCCTGGCCGGTGGGCAGAAAAATCTATCAGGAAAAATATTCCGCATCGGGCACCTGGGCATGGTATACGAGAAAGATATCGAAGAGGTAATTGAGGCATTGGATAAGGCACTCTCCAAAGTAAAGTCTTGATCTCAGAGGGAGAAAAATCGTGAAAAAGGGAGGCATAGAAGATGAAGGTACTCGTAACTGACAACGTTGCCGAGGAGAACCTGAAGTTACTCCATAACCACGTTGAGGTGGATAACAAACCGGATCTGACCCACGAGAAACTCAAGGAGATCATAGGAGACTACGATGCCCTGATAGTGCGCAGTAAAACGATGGTATCAGAAGAAATTATCGACAGGGGGAAAAATCTCAAGGTAATTGGCAGAGCAGGAGTAGGTATAGACAACATAGATGTCGATGCTGCCACAGAGAAGGGCATTGTAGTAGTAAATGCTCCCACGGGTAACACCGTATCCGCTGCAGAACATACCATCGCTTTAATGCTCGCCCTTGCACGCAATATCCCTCAGGCAAATGAACAACTCAAATTAGGGCAATGGAAGCGAGAGAAGTTTGTTGGGGTCGAACTCAGAGATAAGACCCTTGGCATCATCGGGCTCGGCAATGTGGGTTCCGAGGTTGCCAAGAGAGCACAATCATTCGAAATGCACGTTATAGCCCATGATCCCTTCATCTCATCAGATTATGCCGATCTCCTCAACGTAGCCCTAGTACCACTGGAACAATTGCTCAGGGAAGCTGACTTCATCACATTCCACATACCACTAACAGCGACCACAGAACAATTAATAGACGCAAAACACATAGCGTTGATGAAGCCAACCGCTCGCATAATCAACTGCGCCCGCGGTGGTTTAATCAATGAAGAAGCCCTGGTTGAAGCCATACAAGAAAAGAAGATAGCGGGTGCCGCCTTCGATGTTTTCACTGAAGAGCCCCTAACGGACAGCCCTCTATTTCAGTTAGAC
>JAGYOV010000050.1 GCA_018399375.1 Dehalococcoidia bacterium | reverse complement strand
CTTCATCATCGTTGGATTGATAGCGCTTTGCGTCATGATCCCATGTAGCCTGTTGCTGCGAGAACCTTATAGCAAAAGATCGACATCTCACACCAGTAACGGCCAAGAGACTCCTACATATGTACCCCATACAGAAACTTCTTTCCTCATACAGGGAAGCCTTTCCCTGTATGAGGCCATCAGAACTAAAAATTTCTGGCTCCTACTCAGTATAATGTTCTTATATTCTTCCTGCGCCTATACAGTAACGGCCCATCTTGTCCCGCACGCAATTGACATGGACATCCTCCCCTTCAAAGCAGCTTCTTTGCTCAGCATTATCGGAGGCTCAGGCATAGCAGCAAGATTGTTGATAGGTAGAATTTCAGATAGCATTGGCAGAAAGCGAACTTATATTATTTGCTCACTGCTGATGGCAATATCAATGACTTGGCTTACCATTGCCTCAGAATTATGGATGCTATATATATTCGCCATAATTTTTGGAATTGCCTTTGGAGGAATAGCCCCCGTTCACGCTGCCCTAGTGGGCGACATATTCGGGTTGCGCTATATCGGCATAATACTGGGATTAATTGAAATGGGCTGGCAGGCAGGAGCAGCTATGGGTGCTTTTACGGCCGGCTACATATTTGACATAAGTGGGAGCAGCTACACTCCTGTCTTTATCGGAGGTATTGTAGTGGCACTAACTGTGGCAGGCCTATCCTGGTTCTTAAAGGAACCACAAAATCTTGCCCGCTCATTGAATATCTAATTTAACTATTGACTAACATCTTTTCCAACGCTACAACTGATGTGAAAATCCAACATCCTCTAAATGTAAGAACCTAAGCAAGAAACCAACGACAAAAAACAGCGAAAGTATAGACCGATGAGAGAACCGCAGAGGGAAGGGACAAAAAATCACAGCGGAGCGTATGAGGCAAAAACCCTTATTGTCATCAATCCCAGATCAGGTAACTACAGGGGGAAAATACTACAAAAGCGCATAACCGCTGCCGTTTTCTCTCAGAATCACGCTAACGATGCATATTACATAACTGAATGGAGAGAACTGCCAAAGAGAATAGACCAAGCTGTCAACGAAGGCATTCGCTCTTTCATCGTTATGGGAGGAGATGGAACAGTAGCAGCTATCGCTACTTGCTTGCGTGGCACACAGTCCACTATTAGCATCGTTCCTACTGGCACCAGCAATATGCTGGCACAGGTACTGGGCATACCAAACAGTCCTAAAAACATTCTTCAGATGATTCATACCCCCAGAAAAACAGAGACAATAGATGGCATAGAAATAAACAACAGACTGTTTTTCATGAACGCCTCGACAGGTATTTCTTCAACCTCACTAGAGAGCCTTAAGCAAGAGCAGAAATCATCATTGGGAATTATAGCTTATGTATTTGCTGTCATCAGGCATATCTCCAAAGTATCCCCGAAAACATTTTCCCTTGAAATAGATAACAAGTTATATAGAGTTCATGCGGCAGAGGTATTTATCGCCAACACTAGTTCTCTGCTGGCACCTCAATATAAGCTTGTCGATAGCAAAATAAATGATGGGAAGTTAGAAGTATGTATCGTGCATAAGAGCAATATGGGCGAAATTATAAACGCCCTGCTGGATATCCTAAAGAGGAGGCAGAAACGAACCATTCATTGCATTACACGCGCCGAAAAAATCACCATACGTTGCAAAGAAACCCTCTCTGTACAGGCAGATGGAGATATAATTGGGAAAACACCGATAACTATAAAAGTTGCGCCCGCGGCAGCGACATTTGTTGTGTCCTAACCAGCATAAAAACTAGATTGAAGTTACTTCTCGCAAATCTGCCCTCACGCCGCTCTTGAACAGGACCTCACTTTCTTTAAAGAACCTCCAATACTTCCCTTCCAGGGAAGTATATTCGTAGATGTCCGTCCACTTATTCTCTTCAACCCACTCAATATCCCGCTTCAATTGTTCATCCCTTATTGTCTGAGCAGTTTTTATCCTTTCGCTAGAATCGCCTATCAAAGCCTTCAACTTCTTTTCCGACAACAGAGATTTACCATCGTTCAAAGATTGCCAATCCTTCGGGCTAAGGCAGGTAAATCCATAACCATCCACCCATCGCTGCTTCTCGATGAATTTAACATCCGCTTTGTGCTGTTCATCTCTTATCATTCTGGCGACATCCAGATTTTCAATAACGTTGCCCATCAACATCCTTAGCTGATCATCCGACAACAGGGGATATTCCATTTCCTACCTCCTTAACATCCTCATATTTCCTCCTGTCTACGGAGCTACCAACACGCTCTGAAACCGTATTGGGATAAAAGATAAAACAACCCTTATACAGGGTATAATGTTAAACTGTATATGTCAAGCACAACGTACTCAGCCTCGATATACCTACCATAAAACATAGCAAACTACCTCCCCTAGTGCGGCAGAAATCCGGGAGAAACTTATCCCCAGGAGAAAGGCAGTCAAACAATGGCCAGAGCAAATTTTAGCTTTGAAGTTTACTCAATCACTTGAGGGAGAACACGTTTTGCGCCTTCACCAGATAACTCGACCAAACCTTCTGCCAGCACGAGTTTGGCCCAAGTCTCTTTCTCATTTTCCTGCAACACAACAGAAAAAGGCCGATCAACTTTTAACTTGACCTTCCTCCCCTCTGGCTTTATGACAAACTCCGTTCTCTTCGTTGGAGCTCGAAAAGCAACCAGGGCCGTGTCACAACCCTCAACCAGCATCGTACTATTGAGAGCTAGGTGCGTTACATCCCAATCCTCAATGTGAACTTGCTTCTTCGTGCTCATCTGGTGAACCATCATAACTGTTGCCCCGGCATCTCTCAACTCGTGCCATAAGGCCCCTGCCTCGGCTTCAGCATCTACATCTCCAGGGGCCTTGCCAGACATTACTTTCTCCATACTATCGATAATCACCAGAGGTTTCCCTTTTTGCTGCTTTATCAAATCCATAAGCCACCGCCTTCGAGAATCCTCCCACAAAAGAAATCCGCAGCGAGAGTAACACAAGAGCGGTATCACAGCGAGATCTACATCCAAACCCCGTGCAATACGATAAAATCTACGTTTAAAGCTCTCTGTTCCCGAGTCCTCATCTATCAGTATAACAGGTTGTTGATATACCTGAAATGTATCCAAGAACCTCATGCCGCTAGCAACACAAACAGCCAGTTGCTCAGCTAACCATGCTTTGCCTGCGTGTCGCTCCCCCAACAATAGAACTGCATGCTCCTCTGGAATCAACCCTTCAACCAGCCATTTCACCATCGCCATTACCTCCTTACAAATTACAGGGATGTCGCCACCGGTACAGCCATTTTACAGATAATATAGAACCCTCATCCTCCAATTTCAAGCTTAGATTTATAACTTATAACCCATTGATCTCAAATTACATGCCCATTGGATCCCTGCCATACGCTTACACAATCCGTGAAGCGGTTGATCAGTGCAATATCAGTTTTGCCATCTTCTCCAACGAAAAGCATCTTAGGTTCTCCATCGTCATCCACAAAGATATCCTTTACCTCTACTTTCTCTTCATCACCCGTATACCTATGGAAAATAGCTCTCATGCCCCATCCCCCATTACGCTGCACCCACCACTTCCCAGATATCTCAACAGACACCTGATATCATCTCTCCCGCAGCATGTTCAGTCAAAACAAGAAGCTAAAAATTTACTCCAAGTAGCCTCACCTGCACTTCGTTCCTTCCAGCCACCGCCTTCATGGTCGCCCGCTTAAGCTCGGTTACTTGGAGTAATTACACTTTGCCACTTTCTCAAAATTTCGTCAATCCCTTAATAACTGAAATCATCAATTTTTATTCCACGACTATACTACAAAATATCGTCTCATGATCTCCAGAGAGCTCGGACGCAAGCACAGAGAGAGCCCACTATGCACAGGCATGCTACATACAAAAAGACTTTCATTTGTCTTGAAAAGAATACTCGACAACTGAACAATCTACTGTTAAACTGGCAGCAGGAGCAAGGTAAGTTATGGAGAAAGCCATACTGAATCCTTTTAGCCCTGGATGAGTTAAAAATAGACGACAGTAAGCAACAGTGAGCAAGATAAATATGCCAAAACTACCTATGAAAAAGATGAAAAATAGCATTATGCTTACGGACGGACCTCCCCCAAAATGGGTCATCAAAATACAGCGTGAAATGGAATGGTTGATAGATGGGGCAGGCAGTCGCAAACCGCCTGCTATGCGATTTTCTCCTCATACCTGGCTACCATCCATAGATGTATATGAAACAGATAAGCAAGTGGTAGTCCTTGCCGAGATAGCAGGTGTAAAGCTAGAGGAGATCAACGTACTATTTGAACGCAATATACTCACCATTAAAGGAGATCGCAAGGATACAAAACAAGGAATTAGGCGAACTTATTACCAGATGGAAATTCTATGGGGACCATTTGAGTGTGAAGTCACACTTCCAACAACCGTAAACGCAGAACAAATCGAGGCTTCTTACGAAAATGGCATTTTGGAAATCGTATTGCCCAAACAAAAGGAGTGAAATTATCAAAGGGTTTTCAGGCGCAATCAACAGAATCAGGGGCAAAAAAACCAAAAAAGGAGCGCGAGTGAGCCCCAGAAGTAAGGAGGAGCAGCCATCAGGGGAATTTCGCATTCCAGATGAGTTGCCCATATTGCCACAGAAGGGGATAGTTATTTACCCTTCCCTCGTTGTGCCTCTTGGGATAGACGAAGAGACAGCAATAAAGCTCATAGATGAAGCTACATCTGGAGATAAGATCATCGGCTTTTTTGCCTCCAAGATGGACGCCAAAGAAGTCACTGACCTTTACTCAATAGGGACTGCTGTTCTCATTGCGCGCATGTTTAAACTACCAGATAATTCAATTCGCGTCTTTCTACAGGGAATGAAGCGCATTAGAATAAAAGATTTCACTCAAACTGAACCATATCTGAAAGCCAAGATCGAGGTAATTGAAGACGAGGTAACTCAAACAACAGAACTCGAGGCTCTCGTCAGAAACCTTAAGGGAGTGTTCCAAAAGATAATCGAGATGGAACCAAACCTACCTAATGACCTGAGTATTGCTGCTTTAAACATAACCTCCTCTGGGAGCTTGGCAGACTTCATTACCGCGAACCTCAATCTCAAGTTTGAAGACAGACAAGATCTTCTAGAAACTATCAACGTCACTGAGAGAATTAAAAAACTGACTTCTCTCCTTAACCATGAACTTGAAGTTTTGGAATTGGGCAGCAAAATTCAAAGCCAGACCAAGGATGAGTTAACTAAAGTCCAACGCGATTTCTTTCTTCGAGAGCAGCTCAAGTCTATACAGAAAGAACTGGGCGAAACGGACGAGCGGACTATGGAAATCAATGAGCTAAGGGAGAAAATCAACAAGGCAAAGCTACCTTCTGAAGCAAACAAAGAGGCGGAAAGAGAACTCGATCGTTTGTCCAAGATGCAACCAGGAGCAGCCGAATACACTGTCTCCCGCACCTATCTTGAATGGCTTGTCGGGCTGCCCTGGGCAACAAGTACCGAAGACAACCTGGATATATCACAGGCTTCATGCGTCCTTAATGAAGATCATTATGATCTGGATAAGGTTAAGGAAAGGATCCTGGACTATCTAGCGGTGCGCAAGCTCAAGCCAGATACAAAGGGGCCTATCCTTTGCTTTGTTGGACCACCGGGAACAGGTAAAACTTCCGTGGGACAATCCATTGCCCGTGCGCTGGGGAAAAAGTTCGTCCGCATCTCTCTGGGAGGCGTTCGGGATGAAGCCGATATAAGAGGACATCGACGTACCTACATAGGAGCTTTACCAGGTAGAATCATACAGGGGCTAAAGCGCTCTGGCTCTAACAACCCCCTTTTCATGCTAGATGAGGTTGACAAAATGGGAGCAGATTTCAGAGGAGATCCTTCTGCTGCTCTGCTGGAGGTACTTGATCCAGAACAGAACTTCTCCTTTACCGACCACTACCTGGATGTCCCCTTTGATCTCTCCAAAGTAATGTTCATCACTACAGCCAATATTGTCGATCCCATTCCACCAGCATTAAGAGATAGAATGGAAATAATAGAGTTATCAGGATATACGGAGCATGAAAAAACTCACATCGCTAGAAATTTTCTCATTCCCAGACAAATAAAAGAGAACGGTCTCACCACAGAACAACTGGAAATAGAAGATGAAGCCCTAATGGACATAATTCGCAAATATACTCGGGAGGCGGGAGTAAGAAACCTTGAAAGAGAAATCGGAACTATTGCCCGCAAAGTAGCCCGGTATATAGTTGAGGGGAGGAAGGATAAGACCACCATCATGCCCAAAGACCTCTCTATTTACCTTGGCCCCCAGAAATTCTTCTACGAGCTGGCAGAAAAAACTAGCGAACCCGGTGTAGCCAACGGCCTGGCATGGACACCAAGTGGGGGCAATATAATTTTCATTGAGGCTAGCTCCGTCTCAGGAAAAGGAAATCTCATTCTCACTGGCCACCTCGGTGATGTTATGCAGGAATCAGCACGAGCGGCTTTTACCTATGTGCGCTCGTTATTAGCCTCGCGGTCAGGAGAAACACCCCCCAAATACATCACCCCCATACCAAAGGACTTCTACAAGGAAGC
This sequence comes from Dehalococcoidia bacterium, assembly GCA_018399375.1. Classification (GTDB taxonomy): domain Bacteria; phylum Chloroflexota; class Dehalococcoidia; order GIF9; family AB-539-J10; genus M55B177. The sequence goes on along the minus strand of JAGYOV010000050.1, from coordinate 288 downwards.
TGACATTCATATTCACGTTCCTTCAGGCGCTATTCCCAAAGATGGCCCTTCCGCAGGCATTGCTATGGCGGTGGCTCTAACATCCGCTCTCAGCGGATGGCCCGCAAACAGGGAAACAGGCATGACTGGTGAGATCACACTCAGAGGAAAAGTATTGCCTGTGGGGGGCATCAAGGATAAGGTACTGGCAGCTCATCGCGCAGGCCTCAAGAAAATCATCTTACCTAAAGAAAACGACAAGGATATGGAAGAGATCCCCGAGGACCGTTTACCTATGGGTTAATGAGG
>JAGYOV010000005.1 GCA_018399375.1 Dehalococcoidia bacterium | reverse complement strand
GCACCTTTCCCAATGGCCAGCATGGTAATCACTATTAACGCATATTCACAAATTTCTTGTACCCATACTTGGGGGAGATTGAAAAAGGCCCGCATACTGATGTCAAGACAGACACCTAGCATAGAAGCAACAATAAGAACCCCTGCCAAGACTGCCAAGCTACGAACCATATAATCTAAAATAATGCCAATCTTTGTTAGCATCTTGCGTTTGCCAGCGCCACTACTTCAAATTACTATTTACTATGCGCTACTTGATCTCATTATTGGCCCTTGGTTATTATCCTTAATTGAAACATCCAGGCTCTTATATTTACTTGCGGAGCAATGACTCTAGTATCTCTGCATAATGCGGGTCTTTTCCCCTTGCAAATTCCCAATTTAATTCGGTAATAGTTTCAAGATACCACTCTGTATGTTCCTCTGACCAATCAATTTGTTCAACACCTTGGTCCAAACAGAGCTGCATTGTCTCTGCGTTCGTCTTTACCCATTCTTCGAACCAAATATCCTCTTTCTCGATTACAACATCTTGTATTAAGCCTTGCAATTCTTTGGGCAGGTTATTCCATACATCTAGGTTAATCAAGATAGCAGAACTCCCCCCATTCCCAGCCATCCAGTTAGGCCCCACACAATATTTGGTTACATCCCAGAGCTTGAGGTCAGCGAACGTTGAACTATTAAGGGTAAATCCATCAAATACGCCCCGTTCCATTCCAGTATATATTTCACTGAGCGGTACGTTAATCTGTTTGCAACCTAATTCATCCATGAAGGTAACTTGACCCAGTCCACGAATCTTCAGCCCAGCAAAGTCTGTCTTGGGGTTTTCGACTCGAACATTTGTCCACATATAGCCCTCTTGTGGAATGAAAAATTGCCCGAGGTACTTAGCATTAATCGTAGGCTCAAAAATTTCATCATATACCTCATAAACGCCGCGCTCTCGCTCCTCGCTGGGTTTTAACTCTGTAAAAAGCATAGCGTCGGCTATAGGACATGCCGGAGAAATAAAAGGCGCATAAGTAGCATTAACATCAATAAGCCCAGTTCTCAGTGCCTCAGCCTGGTCAAACATCCCTATTACTTCTGGCCCCCCCAGATTTTCAATAGTAAGCTTCCCTGCAGCCCTCTCGTTAACTATATCTATCCATTCCATGTATTTACCCATTGAAGCGTCAGTAGAAGGCACTGCAGTTAAACTCTCAAGAACTATGGGCTCAGTTGGTGCTGGAGCAGGACTTGGTGTTGGCGCTGGAGCAGGACTTGTTTTTGCGCAGCCCCCAATTACTAAGCCAAATACAAGTATAAGTGCTACAGAAATTAATACAACTTTGTTCCTCACTTGAAAACCTCCTTAAAAATTTCATCACCTGGTTTTGGTTATATCACCTCTCCTATAGCCTGTCAATATACAGTCTCTTCCATTGTCGATATTTTACGATTTTGTCACCCCTATCGATGAGCACTTTGAAGGGCTTGCGCCATGAATGATCCGGAGCAGGCTTATAAGGACGCCCAGTTTTGGCTTTGCCATCCTGGTTGCTGCGAAGGAAGCCAGATCCTGGGAGCCGCTTGCTCCAGGTATGAAGCGGGCTGTGCTCCTTATTCTAAGCACAGGAGCTTCTGGGGGCGCTGAGCCGGTAAGAAGGCATTGCCCCTCGTAGTACACTGCCAGGCTGCCATTCATTCTTTCATGTACCTCTACCCTGGCTCTAACATAGCTTAATCTGCCATCAGTCGGCATTATCTGCAGCCTGTGTCCGCCAAAACGTACCACATTATCCTTGCCTACACTACGCTCGTATTTGAAGCAGAATACTTCGTCAGGGTTAAAGTCATCAGGAATTGGATGGTAAGCCAGACCAGGTTCTCTAGCCAGAACAGCAAACCTTTCATTAAATCGTGGCAGAAAATCACACAGCACCAGGTTAGCCTCTTCGATAGTCATAGCACCAGCTATGCGGAGCTCACTCTTTAGCCGGTACTGGAAGGTACCCCATAATCTCTCAATCCTTCCTCTAGCTTGAGGTGAGAGCGAGGTGATAGATATGATGCCCAGTTCCTCCATCACCCGCCCAAATTGAGTTGGCTTTCTTCTTCCCGCAAGCTGCTCTTCAAGTGATTCCGGCTCTTTTCTGGAGCGTATAAATATGCCATGCCCATCATGATATAGGGCTTCAGGTATACCCTGCTTCTCTACAATATGCCTCAGTAAAAGGGTGTATCCCTGGGAATCTTCCTCATCCCGGAATAAGGCATAAGGGACTTTACCGGTAGCATCGTCTATAGCTCCTATGAGGCTCAGATACGGCCCTCTCCCCTCCAGCCAGTCATCACGACTACCATCAATCTGTAGCAGCATTCCTTCCCTGGGATAGCGTTCTCTGCGGCTGCGATGTTTGGGAGGTCGTCTCTTCCGGGGACTCTTTAACCCTTCCCGAAGAAGGATGAGACGCACTGCAGAGCGGGAAATAGAGATACACTCACGTTCTGCCAGAAGCTCAGTGAAATGCTGTGTGTTACAGCCAGCGTAGGTCGACTGCGCCAGCTCTAGCACCCTCCTCTTCCCTCCATCATCCAAGGCATTGTGAGCTTTATTCCCCCTGTTACCATGTGCCAATGCTGCGGCGCCCTCCTTTCTATACGCCGCTAATATTCTCCTCACATGCCGCAGGGACAGACCTAATACCTCAGCTGCTTCCCTGCCGGTAATCCTGCCTGCCTCTATCCCATTCAATACCATTAGTCTCCTCTGCTCTTTTCTGGTCAATGTCACCATCTCCTTCATGGTGACATTTTCGCTTAACATTTAAGGACGACAAAATCGTAAAACATCAACACGCTTCTCGCTTGTTCTTGACGCTTGATCCTGGCGATGTTAGACTTGCCCTGCTCGTGGAACGCGTTGGCATTCTATATCATCCTTTCCTGGAAGAAGCTCAAGAACTGACAGGTAAACTGGAAGGCTCGCTGGCTATGGAGGGGATTTCTGTGTGGCAATGCTCAGCATGGGATGAAGATAAAGCTGCCCCCAATATAGCCGGTTCAGATTTGATCTTCAGCATTGGTGGAGATGGCACTATTATACATGCGGCCCATGTATCAGCTCCCTTCGAAGTCCCCATTCTGGGGGTAAATTTAGGCAGGGTAGGCTTCATCACCGAAATGGATGCTGATGAATTATTGCTGGGCTTATCAAAGCTCGTTAGAGAAGGAGGCTGGATTGAAGAAAGGGCCATGCTTGAAGCCAAAACTAACGGCAATGATTTTCATGCATTAAACGATGTGGTGCTACGAACTACCAGCGGCAGGTTAATTAATATAGAAGTTGAGATTGATGGAGGTACGCTGGCCCCCTATCGGGCTGATGGAATCATCGTTGCTACGGCAACGGGGAGCACTGCCTACTCTTTGGCATCTGGAGGGCCGATCTTAAATCCACAATCCAGAGAAATAGTTCTTCAACCTGTTGCCTGCCATCTCGGGCTGAATCACGCACTGGTCCTGCTGCCACAGAGCAGCATTACGCTTAAAGTTGCCAATGGAGACAAGGCAATGCTCAGCATCGACGGACAATTCAACTTGCCGTTAGCAAACGGGCAGGTCGTCATAGTAAAGCGCAGCCATTTTTCTACTCGTTTCCTCAGAATAGGCAAACAGGCCTATTTCTACAACTCTTTATGGCAGAAACTCCAAAATAAAAAAGCGGTGTAAAAATATGAAAGTAGATAGAGCAAGGATAACCGACGCCGGTTCGATACACAAGATGGTCAATTACTTTGCGGGTAAAGGGGAAATGCTACCCCGTGCCCTGAGCGACATCTACGAGAATATTAGAGATTACTTTGTCATCAGGGACGATAACTGCGATGTTATCGGTTGTGCTGCCTTGCACGTAAACTGGATCGACCTGGCTGAGATAAGATCACTGGCCATAAATGAAAAAAACCAGAGGGCTGGTGGGGGGGCACTGCTGGTCGGAGCCTGCCTTAAGGAAGCTCAAGAGCTAGGCATTGCCAAGGTATTTTGCCTCACTCGCACGCCCGCCTTTTTTCAAAGTTGTGGTTTTGCGATGATTGATAAAAAAGAACTGCCTCACAAGGTATGGGCAGAATGCTACCGTTGTCCCAAGTTCCCGGACTGCGACGAAGTAGCTCTCATGCATAGGGCAGAAGAGTAAAATTTATGCCATTCCCGGAGGAACTATCTTTTCAACAGCAAATTTACCAGGGGCGGGCGGTTAATTTTCACGTTGACACCGTGAGAAAACCCGATGGTGGAACAACTCCCAGAGAAGTGGTAGAACATAGCGAGTGCGTTGTTGCCGTTGCTATAAATGATCAGGGGCAAGTCATCCTGGTACGCCAATTTCGCTACCCCGTAAAGAAATTCCTGCTTGAGGTACCCGCTGGAGGCATAGACCCCGGTGAGAAACCTCTTGATGCCCTCCACCGCGAACTGCAGGAGGAGATTGGCTACCTGCCACGCAGGGTAACAAAAATGGGAGGGTTCTATTCCATTCCAGGATATGGCAATGAGTACCTGCACTGCTACCTGGCAACCGATCTCGTGCCCAGCCGCCTTGTAGCCGAAGACACCGAAGGCATAGAAATCGTTCTCCTTGACAGGGAACAGACAATACAGCATATTGCCTCAGGCGAGATATGTGATGCCAAGAGCATCGCTGCTCTGCTCACCTATTTCTTTGTGAACTTTTCACCTCATAATTTATAGATCCCCGCTGACCGTATTCCAGACGAATATCTCTGGCAATCAGTTCCAGTGCATTGAATAGGTTACGATCCGGAAGGAAATACCGCGTATGAATCCTTGTATATCCATACTTCAGTTCGGGAATGATATCAATACCTCCCTTAAATGGATTGAACACAAGCATGTCTTCCAGACTGTAGTCAAAGCTGAGCCTTCGCGCAAGAGGATTTGCTCCTTTCCATTCTATGCCAGTAACTCTACTGGTGAATATGCCTTCCTTCTTTTTTCTTAACCTGACCTTGCTCTGTCTTTTTTTGTCTACCACCTCTGGAATCTCTACTATATAGTCCAGGAAATAGTTCACTCCATATTGAGTGGCTTCGCTGATAATGTTGATGAGGTTTATATTGGAATTCTCCAGAGCAATAAGCCCCTCTGATTTTTGTCCTTTGCCACGCCCGATGTCCCTTTCCGTTGTTTGTCCATCATTTTCCAGCAGAGACACCTGTAAACCCAATCCTTTTAACTGTCGATAGAACTCCTCTCGTTTTCGCGGGCCGCTTTTCTTTCTCTGCCGTAAAGCTATAACCGTGCCTATAATGGCAATAGCAGCGAATACGATGCTAGAAATATTGAACCATTCCATATCAGCCTAGCCTAGCAACTCTCACGGGGATTTCCTTTATCAAACAATGGCATCTCTTTTACACGCCTCCAGCTATATTTTACTACAGCCCTTTCATTTTTGAGCATTACACTGCACACAAAATATCTGGCGTGAGATATGTCATGCGTCCTCTTTTCCCCCAAAGACAACTACCGGAATATTGCCCCTTTCGGCTGCTTATGGTTTATAATGAAACAGCATATCCAGCATTTGGGCAATTGTTGGAACGGGCAATAAAGGATAAGGTCCACTCTCACATTTGTTGTAAAGAAGCTCAATATAAAAAAGCCCGGTTAAAGAGATGAATATCAAGCTAAGTAATGAATTGCTGACGAGAATTCATGATGCAGCTTACATGCAAAGATGGAACGACCAGATACGGCCGGTGGAATTAACCGAACTGGATAAACAGGCACACAAGATGATTATCGCCTATGTGCTGGGCAAGTTTGAAGAGGAGAATGGAGAAAAAAGTGAAAGCTTTAACTGGATAGATATCATCGAAGGAGGAATGTTTGAGTTTTTGCAGCGCCTGGTCCTCACCGATCTGAAGCCCCAGATTCTATACAGGATAATGGAGAACAAGGACAAATACGCAGAGCTGAAAGAATGGGTCTATCAAGAACTTAAAGATGCTATATCACCGCTAGGTGAAAATTTCTGTGAGAGATACAGAGCATATTTCACTGGAACTGGAAATAACGTCAACAGGAAAATCCTGGGAGCAGCACATTTTCACGCTACTAACTGGGAATTCGACATCATCCAGCGCACCAATCCCAGGGGCTATGGCATGAGAGATATAGAAGCAGATCTACAGTCTCGCCAGGAGAAATACTGTGACGTCAAGGGAATAAGAGAGTTAGCTGTGCATCCACACCTCAGAAGTTTTGTTGATATGTGCGGTTTGCTCAGATTTCAGCTGAGGTGGAATCACATACACAGAGTTCCCAAGACATCGGTTTTGGGGCATATGCTTCTCGTCGCAATGATATCGTACCTCTTCTCTCTTCAAGCAGGAGCATGCAAAAGAAGATGCATCAACAACTATTTCACGGGCTTGTTCCACGACCTACCAGAGGCCCTTACTCGGGATATTATCTCACCCGTCAAGCATTCCGTGAAAGGGTTGGATAGCTTAATAAAAGAGTACGAGAAAGAACAGATGGAAAAGGAAGTCTACGGCCTGATCCCTGCAGGGTGGCGCAGGGACATGAAGATGTTCACCGAGAACGAATTTGAAAGCATAATAAACGTGAATGGGAAAATAGAACCGAAAAGCTCAGACGATATCAACAGAGATTTTAACCAGGATAAGTTCAATCCCAGAGACGGAGAGCTAATAAAGGCAGTGGATACTCTTGCCGCCTTCATGGAAGCCTATCTGGCAGTCAAGAGTGGGATATCATCTCGAGAACTGGAACAAGCTCTGGAAGGGATAAAATCCGACTACAGAGAGAAAACCATAGCAGGCATCGATTTCGGGGAGATATATGACGGTTTTAGAAGATAGGCATTTTAACACCGCTACCAGGGTCTGGACAATCAGCTAGCAAAGAAATCTCTCAGAATTACGGGCACCAAATGCCATATGAGCAGCAACATGCCATGAGAAAAAACGCATTTCTTTATGCCAGAAGAAAAGCCTCCTTCAGAGACCAAACTCCCCTTGCCCGGCGTTAAAACTCCCTCACTACCCTAACTTTTCAATGACGGCGTCAGCCACCTGGCTCGTGCCCACGGGGTTATCGGGCTTCATGTCGTAGGTAAGATTCTTGCCTTCAGCAATGACCTGCGCTATAGCTGCCTCTAACCTGTTCGCAGCCTCCAGTTCTTCCAGGTGATGTAGCATCATAACTCCAGAAAGCATCGTTGCCAGAGGGTTTACCTTGTTTTGCCCGGTATACTTAGGAGCACTGCCATGAGTAGGCTCGAAGACTGCTATATCGTCGCCAATATTGGCTCCTGGAGCTACTCCAAGACCTCCTACAAGGCCCGCACAGAGATCAGATAACAGATCCCCATAGAAATTAGGCAATACCAGAACATCGAATTGTTCCGATTTCCTCACCAATTGCATACAAGTAGCGTCAAGTACCATATCTACAGATTCTATATCGGGGTATTCCCTGGACACTTCATGGAAAGTACGTAAAAAAAGACCATCAGTGAATTTGAGAATATTAGCTTTATGGCTTGCGGTAACCTTCTTTCTTCCATTCTTCCTGGCATAATCGAAGGCAAACCTAATAATTCGACTGCTAGCTCCCTCAGAAATTAATTTCAGGCTCACTGCGGAATCTTCCCTTACTTTTTTGCCAGTAGCTTCAAGAACCAGATCAAACAATCGTGCTGTCATGATATCATCCTTATCGAATTCAACGCCTGCATAGAGATCTTCAGTATTCTCCCTGACCACAACTATATTCACATCTTTGAAAGGAGTATCGATTCCTGAATACGTCTTGCAGGGACGCAGACAGGCATAGAGATCTAGCTTTTGGCGCAGAGCGACATTGACACTTCTAAACCCACTACCTATGGGAGTAGTCACCGGGCCCTTGATAGCAACCTTATTCCTTCTAACAGACTCTAACGCTTCATCGGGGAGAGGAGTGCCAAATTCCTCCATGGCATTTTGCCCTATTACGGCGATATCCCACTGAAATTGAACTCCAGTAGCCTCCAGCACTCTCCTGGTTGCCTCCGATACTTCAGGCCCAACGCCATCGCCGGGAATTAGAGTCACTCTGTGCTTCATAGTAGTCCTCCTATTTCAAGGTCGTTTAATTTTCCCTCTCGAGATCCGCACTTCTACTTCGCCGGAACGATGAAGCCTTTGTACTTTTTTATATACGGCAGAAGTCCCCCTTCTTCCAATATAGCAAGCATGAAGGGCGGCACCTTCTGTAAGCTTATTTCATTGTCTCTGGTTAAATTAGTTACCGTGCCCTTATCCAGGTCAACTTCCAATTCATCATTATCATTTATCTCATCAGTATTGCAGATCAATACCGGTATACCTTGATTTATAGCATTCCTGTAAAAAATCCTCGCCACAGATTTGGTCAAAATGGCACTTATACCAGACATCTTGATTACAATTGGAGCATGTTCTCTGCTGGAGCCCAAGCCAAAATTATTGCCGCCTACGAGGAAATCGCCCTCCCTTACTCTAGAGGCAAAATCAGGAATAGCATCTTCCATAGCGTATTTGACAAGCTCCGGCAGATTGCTCCTCAAATGAGCATATCTGCCCGGGATGATGTGGTCCGTGGAGACGTTGTCTCCTGCCTTTAAGGCTCTACCTTTTAAAACCTTCACATCATCTCCCTCGGATCGGTTATTTCACCCCTTATAGCCGAAGCAGCAGCAGTAGCAGGGCTAGCTAGATATATGAACGCCTCAGCATTGCCCATTCTGCCTTTGAAGTTACGATTGGCAGTAGAAAGGCAACTTTCTCCATCACCCAAAACTCCCTGATGCAATCCCAGGCAAGCAGCACATCCAGGTGGTAAAACAACAGCACCTGCTTCAATGAAGGTGCTGATATAGCCCAGACCGATAGCATCCATGAGAACTTTTCGGGATGCAGGGCATACAAGCAATCTGGTCTCGGGATGAGACTTCTTCCCCTTTAGAATACTCGCAGCTATAGCGATATCTTCCAAACGCCCATTGGTACAGGTCCCGATGAATACCTGCTGTATCTTTATCCCTTTTGCCTCGCCCACAGGGAAGGCATTATCCACTACGTGAGGAAAAGAGACCATAGGTTCAACATACCCCAGATTTATGGAATAGATCCTTTCATAGTTCGCATCAGGATTAGCAAACAAAGGCCTATAGTCACTTCCACGTCCCTGCTCTTCGAGGAACTTTCGCGTAACCTCGTCGCTAGGGAAAAGTCCAACCTTAGCACCTGCCTCCACAGCCATATTGGATATGGACAGGCGTTGTGACATGGTCATAAGCCCCAGTGCCTCACCACTAAACTCCAGCGCCTTATAGGTTGCGCCATCAGCTCCTATTTTACCTATGAGGTACAAGATCAGATCCTTACCCGTAACCATTTTAGTAAAAGAGCCTTCCATGTTTATCAGGAAGCTCTCGGGCACGCGAAACCACGTTTTCCCCAGCGCCATCCCTATAGCAACATCAGTTGATCCCATGCCAGTAGCAAACGCACCCAGCGCACCCGCGGTAACAGTGTGCGAATCAGAACCGATGATGATATCCCCCGGTTTAGCAAAGAGTTCAGCTACCAGCTGATGGCATACTCCATCACCCTCTCTGGCAATCATGCAGCCAGCTTTCTGTACGAACTGATGCAGCAAAATATGGTCGTTGGAAAGTTCTTTGTTGGGGCTGGGAACAGCATGGTCAAGGAAGAAAACAGTATTTCCTGGCTTCGCTATCTCTGTGAAGCCACTTTCTTGGAATTGCCTGACCACTAGTGGGCCAGTTGTATCCTGACAAAATATCAAGTCAAGATCGACGGCGATAATATCGCCCGCCTGTACGCCAGGGGCTTTACTATCCAGAATCTTCTCTGTTAATGTCTTAGCCATCAGATCCTACAAGGGGATATTGCTATGCTTCTTAGCGGGACCGGCAACTTCCTTTTCCTGAAGCATTTCCAGAGCTTTAATTATCTTATAGCGCGTTTCCCGGGGATCAATAACATCATCAAGATAGCCCATCGCCGCCGAGGGATAAGGATTAGCGAATTCCTCCCTGTATTTCCGGATCATCTGCTCCCTTTTTTCTTCTGGATTAGACGCTCCAATGATTTCCTCATGAAAGATAATGTTAACAGCTCCTTCAGGTCCCATCACAGCGATCTCCGCAGAGGGCCAAGCGTAGCAAACATCACTCTTTAAACTCCTGCTGCTCATAGCAATGTAAGCTCCTCCGTAGGCTTTGCGAAGCACAACACTTATCTTGGGAACGGTCGCTTCCGAATAAGCAAATAGCACCTTTGCACCGTGCCTGATGATACCGCCGAATTCCTGCTGGGTTCCCGGCATATATCCAGGCACATCAACCAGGGTAACCAGAGGAATATTGAAACAATCACAGAACCGGACAAATCTAGCAACTTTGTCCGAGGCATCGATATTGAGAACCCCTGCCAGGTGAAGTGGCTGATTAGCTACGATTCCAGTACTACGCCCCCCTATCCGAGCAAAGCCCACCACTACATTGCGGGCGAATCTTTCCTGCACCTCTAAAAAGTCACCTTTGTCCACTATTCTATCTATTACTTTCCGCATTTCATACGCCTTGCTGGGACTGGTGGGAACAATAGAGGCCAACTCTTCATCTCTCCGCTGAGGGACATCACCAACATCTACTAACGCAGGCTTTTCCTTCCAATTCTGGGGGAAGAAGCTGAGCAGCTTGCGCACCAGGTAAAAGCACTCTTTTTCAGTTTCAACCATAAAATGAGCATTGCCGCTCTTAATAGCGTTGACGTGTGCACCTCCCAGCTCATCAGCACTAATTTCTTCCCAAGTTACCTCTTTGACCACACTTGGGCCAGTAATAAAGCTCCTCCCAGATCCTTTAACCATGAAGACAAAATCCGTGAGCGCAGGAGAATATACCGCCCCTCCCGCGCTGGGCCCCAGAATTATCGATATCTGGGGAATTACTCCTGAATACATTGTATTGCGAAGAAACATCTCTCCACAGGCATGAAGGCTCTCAGCCCCTTCCTGTATACGAGCTCCTCCCGAATCAAAGATTCCAATACAGGGAGCACCAACCCTGGCCGCCATATCCATCACCTTGCATATTTTCTCTCCGGACACCCCCGAAAGAGTCCCCCCTAAGACGGTAAAGTCCTGGGAAAAAGCAAAGGCAAGGCGGTTATTGACCTTTCCATAACCAACAACTACGGCATCGCCCAGATAGTGTTCCTTATCCATTCCCAAATTGACGCAGCGATGGACTACAAAAGGATCAATCTCTTCAAATGTCCCGGCATCAAACAAGAGATTTATGCGCTCTCTAGCTGTGAGCTTGCCCTTCGCATGCTGTGCTTCTATGCGCTTGCTGCCTCCACCAAGACTCGCTCGCTCTCTCAGTTCATTCAACTTTGCCAGTTTCCGCTTCATCTTACAACAGCTTACTATTTTACTGGCTTTCTTTGCTATAATCAACGTTGTGTTCCCTGACAAGCCCATTATGACCTCATGTGGAGAGACTACCCTCTACTGGGGGGCAAAAACTTACATCGTTGGAATCATTAATACCTCTCCCGATTCCTTCTCTGGTGATGGTCTGGGAGATATCGATACGGCTCTATCCAGGGCAGAGCTAATGGCAGCAGAGGGAGCAGACATAATTGATGTGGGTGGAGAATCAACGCGACCAGGTTCCCAACCCATACCTCTTGAGGAAGAGATAAAACGCGTTATTCCCGTTCTAGACAGGCTAAATAAAAGAATTCCGTTGCCCTTAAGCATCGACACCTACAAACTAGAAGTGGCTCAAAGAGCTCTGGATGTCGGTGCCAGCATGATAAATGATATCTGGGGGCTAAAAAGGGATTCACGATTGGCCGCACTGGCTGCACAAAGAGGCGTGCCGATAATTCTCATGAGCAACCAGCGCGATGTCTCACCCCTTCACGACATTGTTTTCCCGGACATCATGTCCACGATTATGCAGGATCTGCGAAAATCTGTTGAGAAAGCCCTCTCTATAAACGTACCTTGGGAGAATATCATTATTGATCCCGGCCCAGGCTTTGGCAAAACGCCACAGCAGAATCTAGAGGTATTAAGACGGCTGGATGAACTCCAGGAGTTTAAATTACCCTTGCTGCTGGGCACTTCTCGCAAGTCCTATATAGGCCAAGTACTCGGTCTTCCTGAGGGAGATAGATTAGAGGGGACTGCTGCTGCCATTACCATCGGCATTACAAAAGGAGTCGATATGGTTAGAGTTCATGATGTTAAAGAAATGGCACGGCTCTGCAAGATGGCAGATGCCATAATAAGAAGATAATGGAAGAAGTTCATCTCTCTTTGGGCTCAAATATGGGAAATAGGAAGAGCAATCTCAGGCGCGCCCTTATAATGCTTTCACGAGAAGTAAATCTGAAAAAAGTATCCTCTATCTATGAAACTGAGCCTGTTGGATATAGCGAACAACCCCTTTTCCTCAACATGGCATGTCATATTGCTACCAACCTTGACCCGAATGAGCTCCTGCAGCTGATCAAAAAGATAGAACGAGACATGGGCAGGATATCTGGATTCCCCAATTCACCTCGACCGATAGATATAGACATCCTTTTTTATAGCGACATGATTGTGAAAACGGTGGATTTAGTTATACCACACCCCCGACTCCACGAGAGAGGCTTCGTTCTCACACCTCTATTGGAGCTGGCCCCTCAACTACTTCACCCAACACTAAAGAAGAGTGTCATTGAACTAGCCGCAGAACTTGATAACCAGAAAGCAGTACGAAAATGGCAACAAGGAGAATTCGATGTACACGCTATTCGTAGAGGAACATTTTGACGCAGCACATTACCTCAGAGAATACCATGGTAAATGCGAAAACCTGCACGGCCATAGATTCAAGGTAGTAGTCCGGCTGCAGGCAGCAAACCTAGATGAAACTGGCCTTGCATATGACTTCGCCTTAGTAAAGAAATACCTCAGAGAAATTTTGTCCTCGTTCGATCATACCTGTCTTAACGATGTGGAGCCTTTTGATAAAATTGCCCCTTCCTGCGAAAACATCGCTGCCACGGTATACAACAGGCTTCTGCCCAAATTCCGTAACTCACCTGCAGCACTATCGTCAGTAGAGGTCCAGGAATCTCCCACGAGCGGCGCTGCTTACTGCCCCTGATTTTGTCGATTCATATCTGGTGGCAACAGATTAGGAATTCCATCAGTTATAGGATAGTAATACCGACAAGCTGGACAATACAAAGAGCCCCTTATAACTTCCTCTTTCTCCTCTTCTATTGTAAGAGATAGATCTCCCTTACATACCGGGCAGACCAGAATCTGCATCAACTCCTTTTTCATATCAAATAGAATTTTATCACAGGAGACAAAAATGAAAAGTGGTATAATAAAGTAGGAAAAGGGAGAAGGGAGAGTGAAAATGCAGATCAAGAAAACTTATCGAAGCATAAATCCTGAGATGCTCCGCGATGAGATAGGCAATTTAATAGAGAGAATTAGCGTAGCTGTTGGCGATGCAAAGACTCAAACTTATCCCCTGCGCAGCGGGGCTACTCAGACAAGCATTAACGTGGTTTTCCAAATAGATGGGAAGAAGTATGGCAGTGCTTATATACTGGGCTCTCCCAGAGACGAGACGAAGTTAATCCTTGACCTGGATGATTCTCTCCTGTCAGAAGAAAAGATCGCATCTTTTCAAGAAAACCTGGATTTCATCTTCAATCCCTATGAAGTCAAGTGGTAATCTTGAAGAAGAAATCTCATAGAGACACGCGTGGGGGAAAAGCACTGAGAGAAAATCGTAATGGCGCGACCTGACAAAGCGCAGTGCGATGGAATATAGCAGCTTAATCTCTTAAGGAAAGTCAAAACTGCAAAGGGCCGGCAGTTCGCTATTCTAAAATCCTGCAGGTTATATTTCACTTACCAGTTCTTCAAGGATGATCACAGCTGCCTTTTTGTCCAGAGGCTGGTTGTTATTACCACACTTGGGTGATTGTACACAGGAAGGACAGCCGTCTTTACAGGTGCATTCTCTGATCAACTTTAGCGTAGTCCTCCAGATATCGACAATTGTCTCGAAACCCTTTTCCGCTATGCCAATACCACCGGGATGAGCATCATAGATGAAAATTTGTGCTCTGCCAGTATCAGGATGAAATGGAGTGGAAACTCCTCCGATATCATTGCGGTCACAGAGAGCAAATAGAGGTAGTATACCGATAGTGGCATGTTCACAGGCATGCAGCCCACCATGGTAATCAAAACCAGCCTCTCTTATTCTGTCTACCGCTTTTTGTGGCGGGTCAAACCACATGGCCTTGGTAGAAAAAGTCTGTGGAGGTAGATCGAGGATCTCCTCTCCAACCACTTCTTCGCTCAACTGTCTCTTCTTCTTAAAAGATACGACTTGATTGGTAACCTCAACTTCTCCATAACATACTTCTATTCCTCCACAGGGTTTTCGCTTATCCAAATGTATAACTCCAATACTAGTTAGCTCTATTGGCTGCGTATAGTAATCTGCTGGCGACAACCTTGCTAGAGCGATATGGCGAGATAGATCAAGATCCGTGATAATATAAGACTCGCCTCGGTGTAGATAAATAGCTCCGGGGTGAACCTGAGAAAAGGCAACGCTAGCTTCTACCGTCTCCAAAAGGCAACTGCGAGAAGCATCCATTACAGAATAACTTTCTCGCGTGGCCCTTATGTTAACGCCCTGAGCGGGGTAAGTAACAGTAGATGAAGGATACCATTTACCACGGCGCTCCCTCAAGGCGCCTTTATGCTCCAGTACAGACATATATTGATCAATCTCACCAAAGAACTTCTTATCGCTGGAGTCCAAAGGGTTCTCCCATGCAGCACAGATAAGATGATGGCTGAGAATATAAAGGTTATCGGGGTTAATGAGGACGTTGTCGAAATTTTTACTGAAAAAGAAATCGGGGTGACGCATTATATACTGGTCCAGGGGATTATCCTGAGCGATAAGTAGACTCAGGGAGCTTGCCGTACTCCGCCCACTACGTCCCGCCTGCTGCCAGGCACTGGCTATGCTGCCGGGATACCCTGTCAAAACTGTAGCTTCCAGATCGCCGATGTTTATACCCAACTCCAGCGCCGTAGTAGCTATCAGCCCCTGAAGCTCTCCATTGGAAAACTTGCGCTCGATTTCGCGCCTTTCTTCGGGGAGATAACCAGCACGATAAGGGCTAATAAGACAAGCCAGATAATGCGGCATTTGCTCCCTTGCGTAGATATAAATAAGCTCAGTCAGCTTACGCGTACGGGCAAAGACCAGACTGCGTATACCGTGTAGCATCAACTGACTGAGAAGAAAGGCTGCTTCACTATTGGGACTACGTCGCACGTTCCTCGTTTTGTCAATGAAGGGCGGATTCCAGAAGGAAAAATACTTTTCGCCCTGTGGAGAACCACTGGCAATAACGGTTACAAAGGGCTGCCCAACAAGCCTGCTAGCATGTTCATCAGGATTGGCGATCGTTGCTGATGCACAAATAAATTGTGGACTTGATCCATAAAGAGCACAAATTCGGCGCAATCTGCGCACGATATTAGCCACGTGAGATCCAAATACACCACGATAAACATGAGCTTCATCTATCACCACATATTTCAAATTACGGAATAAACGCGACCACGATTTATGATTGGGCAAGACACCGAGATGAAGCATATCCGGATTTGTCAGAATTACCCTGGCGTGCTTTTTTATGCCAGAGCGTTCCTCATACGGAGTGTCTCCATCAAAAGTGACTATGTCTCTTTCCGAAAGTATTCCGGGGGAGGCAAGTTCTCGCAAACTATGCAACTGGTCCTGGGCCAGGGCTTTGGTAGGGAAAAGATAAAGGCTACAGCTATTGGGGTTTTCCAATACCGCTTCAAGAGTAGCCACCTGATAGCACAAAGTCTTGCCACTGGCACTGGGCGTAGATATCATCACATGCTTGCCACACAAAATAGCGTTGATTGCCTGTGCCTGGTGGCTATAAAGCGATGATATCCCCTTTAAATCTAAAAGCGCTTCAACTCTGGGGTTGAGAGGGCTCTCCAGAGTGCCTGGTAGAGCATGCTGAGAAGGAATATATTGCGTATGAACAACCTGTTGCCTGTAATCGGGATGTTCGACCAGGGATTCTATAAATGCCTTGACTCCCATATTAAAAGGCAGAGAAAACTTCTATCTCTGAATTTATTATCTCTTCCTCCGGATAGTTCTGTATCACGAAATTCACCACTTCGTTCAATATCTCAGCAGCATGCCTCCTGCTGTTACTAACACAACATATACCTAGTGTAGCCCGTTGCCACAAACCCTGATGATCCACCTCAGCTATAGAGATACTATATTTGTTCTGCAGACGTGCAATCATCGACCTGATTACCCTGCGTTTATCTTTAAGAGACTGGTTGCCAGGAAGATGGAGTTCTAATTTGCAAGTGCCAACATGCATAGCTCTTATATTGAAATCCCTGCCAATATACAGCGCTGAAAAGCTCTGGTCAAGATTGAATTAACTCACCCTCTCTGCCTATAATACTCAGGTGGCCTCAGAGCAACGCCTCGGTTATCTGCTCAATCGAGATGAGATAGCTAAGGCCGTAATCAGATTGGCCTCTGAAATTAATCACGACTATCAAGGGAAGAGGCCTCTCCTTGTCGGCGCTCTCAAGGGAGTTTTCATATTCATGGCAGACCTGGTCCGCCATCTGGATTTGCCCGTGGAGATCGAGTTCATCAGAGCATCCAGCTATGGCGCAGGCAGGGAAAGTAGCGGTGAGGTAAGTATAGTTCAGGATATGAAAACGCCAGCGGAAGGTAGAGATATTATCATCGTTGAAGACATCGTAGACACGGGGCTCACCGCTTCTTTTCTACTGGAGTATCTCAGAAGGAAGGATCCTCTTTCCCTGAAATTATGTGCTCTGCTGAACAAACCTTCAAGCCGACGCATTCAGGTAAAAATTGATTATCTTGGTTTCACAATACCGGATAAATTTATCGTAGGCTATGGCCTCGACTATAAGGAAGATTTTCGCCATT
>JAGYOV010000049.1 GCA_018399375.1 Dehalococcoidia bacterium | reverse complement strand
TCCTTCATTTTCCTGAGAACGTGGCTGCTGGCAAAGCTGCCTATAGGGAGGCAGGGATAACTAACCCCCGGGAGGAAATCAGCATGGCTGAGTTGCATGACTGTTTCAGTACTACAGAGCTCATAACCATTGAGGATCTGGGCTTCAGCCCCGAGGGCAAAGCTCCTGAAGACGTCATAGCAGGTAGGTTCAATCTTGATGGTGAACAGCCTATTAACATGGATGGTGGCTTGAAATGCTTCGGTCATCCTCTTTCCGCCAGCGGTCTCAGGATGACGTATGAAGTCTACAAACAGTTGCAGGGCAAAGTTGATAATCCTGCTAGACAGTTAAAAAATCCAAAGCTGGGGTTAATTCACAATGTTGGAGGTAACGTAGGAATACATGCCAGTGCTGTGAGCATCTTCGGATTACCGGAGTAAAGGAGGTTTTATGAGCAGCATAAATAAGCTTTATCCAGATGTTTTCAATCCTTTGCTGTTGAAGACTGAAAGGTCGCTTCCCAGAGAAGTGGCAATGGTTGGTGCGGGTACCATTGGTCCTGACATCGGTTATTTCTTCAAGAGCGCTGCACCGGGAATAAAGCTAACTCTGGTGGATGTGGTAGAAGAGCCTCTAAGGGGTGCAGAGAAGCGTCTGAATGGCTACGTAGAGAAAGCGATAGCCCGAAAGAAAATGAAGGAAGAAGAGGGGAAGAAGATCTTGGAGAATATCACATATACAACGGACTATTCTCAGATCAAAAATTGTGATTTGGTTATTGAAGCCGCTACAGAGAACATTCCTTTAAAGCAGAAGATCTTCGCGCAAATAGAGGAGATGGTTAGTGATGATGCCATTATTACGTCCAATACCAGTTCCATTCCTGCCGATCGCCTCTTCTCAAATCTGAAGAGGCCACAGCGAGCTACAGTTACTCACTTCTTCGCACCGGCCTGGCGCAATCCTGCTGTAGAGGTAATTACCTGGGATAAATGTGCTAGAGAAATAGTAGATTACCTGTTCTGGATGTTCTGCGTTCTGGGGAAAGCGCCAATAATATCCGATAACGCTATATGCTTTATTCTGGATCGTGTCTTTGATAACTGGTGCAATGAAGCTGTTTATCTTCTAGATCAGGCCACTGCAAGCCAGGTGGATACAGTTGGCCAGCAATTCGCTGCTTCAGGGCCTCTCTGGACGCTTAACATGGCTAGGGGAAACCCCATCGTTTTTGAATGCAATACCCTTCAGATGGAGGAAGGCGCTCATTACAAGCCGTCGCTCCTTCTCCAATCGGTTGATATGTGGAAGACTATAGGATTGAGAGATAAAGTGGAAATTCCTGCCGATTTGGGGAAAATCATCAGTGATCGTCTTCTGGGTATCCTCTTTTCCCAGTCTTTCGATATAGTCAACAGGGATATTGGTACTCCGGAAGACCTGACTTTGGGATGTCAGGTGGCGCTAGGTTTTAATAAGGGACCATTTGATATTATGAAAGATTTGGGGGAAGGAGAAACCAGCAGGATAATCAAAAAGTTCCAGCAGGACAGGAAGGGGTTTCCAGGAATGGGAAAGAGTTTTGGGGAGTATCAGGACTTCAAACGTCACATTCTGGTGGATGATTTAGATGGTGTTCGGATTATTACCATCCGCAGACCGCAGTTCATGAATGCTCTCAGTGATGAAGTTAATGATGAAATCCTTGCAGTTCTACAGGAAGGAGTGGATGATCCGGGGATAAAAGGTTTTGTCATTACGGGATATGGGACGCGAGCTTTCTGTGCTGGAGCAGAGATCGGTCGTTTCACTGAATTACTGGGCGATGCTGAATCTTCGGCTCAATATGCTCGAGATTGTGCCAAAGTGCAGATGTTCATCGATCAGATGGGTAAGCCTGTAGTAGCTGCGGTGAACGGCATGGCGCTGGGGGGAGGATTTGAGATGCTTATTCGTTGTCATAGCGTAGTTGCTACTGAAAATGCTACCTTCCAGTTTCCGGAAATTACCCTTGGCATATTGCCTGGAATTGGAGGATGTGTAGTTCCTTATCGCAAATGGCCCGCTTCTGCTGGAGTTTTTCATGAGATGCTCTGTCTGGGCAAAACAATTGGAGCAAAGGAAGCTGCCGATGTAGGCTTGGTAAATCAACTTGCGAATGACTATCTGGATATGATTCAGAAAGCAATCACGGAGGTTAAGAACCTCAGTGGGAAGATTCAGCGCATTCCAGATGGTAAGGTAGATATTCCTGCGATAAAGTTGCCAGAACAACCAATGGCGGGGAGGTTGGTTTTAAGCAAAGAGGCGATTTCAGTTGTTTCTAAAACTATCAGAGATGCTGCATCAGCGGAATCCTTCGCGGATGCTCTGGAGGTTGGCTACAGGGGATTTGGAGAGATTTCCTGTACCGATGCAGCCAAGGAAGGCATAACTGCTTTTATGAGTAAACGCCAGCCAGAGTATAAGAAGTAGCGCCAATTTGCAATTTATAGGTTTTGTAGTGAGGAGGCTCTTTCCCAAGAGCCTCCTCACTTCGTTGGAAATTTGCTGACAAAATTATGTGAGAGCATGCATTACGTGTATGTTACGTTCTATGTTATAGCTGCGGTTTATGGTATAAAGTAACGATGTATTTCCGCACTGTCCCGCAATCTAAATTCGCCAGGGAGCACAAATTTGGTGATAGGCGAAATAGTGGAAACTGATTTGTTATAGTAGTTGAATCGAATGCGGGAGTAAACTGCTCATAGTTTTTCCTGGTAAGCATTTTAGAAATGAAAATTATCGTAGGTTTGGGGAATCCTGGTAGGAGTTATGAGCATAATCGGCATAATATTGGCTTCCGTTGCCTTGATTATTTTTCAGAAGTTCATGCTATTAAATTCTCCCATAGAGAGTGCCATGCAAGGACGGGCATTGGCAAGATTGGTGTAGAGGAAGTATTGTTGGCTAAACCAGGCACATTTGTTAACCGTAGTGGTGACGCTGTGAATAGACTCATGGTCAAGTATGGTGTTGCTTTGCCTGATCTTCTAGTAATATGTGATGATCTTGACCTGCCTCTTGGTAGAATTCGCGTCCGGCAGAGAGGGGGCTCTGGGGGCCACAATGGACTGAAGTCCATAATTTCTGCTGTGGGAGGTACAGCGTTCCCTCGTATTAGAGTAGGTATTGGCCGGCCGGTTACGCTTGAAGGGTTGCCCGATTCCAGTGAGGACGCCATAGTTAACTATGTACTGAGTGACTTTTTGCGTCAGGAAGATGAAGAAGTTGCCATGGCTATCAAATCTGTAGCAGAGGCTATGGAGTGTACGTTTACTCAAGGATTAGAAGCGGCGATGAATTTCTTTAACTAATGAATTCTTTTACTTTGTAACTGCAACTGTTAAAATTCACGGTAGATGATCATTGCCGTTATTGGAGATTCAGCTTGTTCCAAGGAAGAATATGCTCTAGCTGAAGCTGTAGGCAAGAGGTTAGCCCAGGAGGGCATTATTGTAATATGTGGGGGGTTGGGAGGCGTTATGGAGGCGGTTTGCCGTGGTGCCAAGTTCGAGAATGGCTTGACTATAGGGATTTTGCCGGGCGAAAGCTCTGAAATAGCTAACCCATGGGTAGATGTTCCTATAGTTACTGGCGTTGGTTATGCCCGTAATATAGCTGTGGTCAGGTCTGCCCAGGCGGTAATTGCTATTGGAGGCAAATATGGAACTCTCACCGAGATTGCCTATGCACTGAAGGGTAATATTCCTGTAATCGGGTTGAATACCTGGACTCTATCGCGGGATGGATGTGATCTGGATAATATAGTCAGGGTTAGCAATGCTGTACAGGCTGTAGAAAGAGCCATTGCCATGGCAAAAAGAGTTTAGTGGGAGTAACAAATAGATGAATCTGAAAGAATCAATCATTGAAAAAATAAAAGCGAGGGAGATCCTGGATTCTCGAGGCAACCCTACCATTGAGGTAGAAGTAGTTCTGGCTAATGGGTCTATCGGTAGATCCTCGGTTCCATCAGGAGCAAGCGTGGGCAGACACGAGGCGGTTGAGCTTCGTGATGGTGATGATAGTAGATATAATGGATTGGGAGTTTTGAAAGCGCTGGAGAATGTTAATGGTGATATTGCTTCCTGTATTTCTGGCATGTCTGCTCTGGAACAATTGTCTATAGACAGGGCATTGATTGATCTCGATGGTACTGCAAATAAGGGGCGTTATGGAGCCAATGCTATTTTGGGGGCGTCTCTTGCCGTGGCCAGAGCAGGAGCCAATTTCTTGGATGTTCCTTTGTATCGATATTTAGGAGGTATCGGGCATAACACCTTGCCGGTTCCTATGCTGAATATACTGAATGGCGGCAAGCATGCTCGAAATTCTACTGACTTCCAAGAATTTATGATAGTGCCTGTGGGAGTAACTGGGTTTGCTCAGGCCATGAGGATGAGCAGCGAAATCTACCATTCTCTCTATAGGATACTGAGCGATAAAGATCTGT
This sequence comes from Dehalococcoidia bacterium, assembly GCA_018399375.1. GTDB lineage: Bacteria > Chloroflexota > Dehalococcoidia > GIF9 > AB-539-J10 > M55B177. Next base: position 2,638 of record JAGYOV010000049.1, on the reverse strand, counting down.
CCACCAATGTAGGTGATGAAGGAGGCTTTGCCCCGCCACTTTCCTCCAATAAGGAGGCTGTGAATCTGATTTTGCAGGCAATTAATTTGGCGGGATATCAAGCTGGTAAAGATTGTTTTATAGCGCTTGATGTTGCAGCCAGTAGTTTCTATGAGGATAGCAGATATGTCCTTTCGTGTGAAGATGTCGTTCTGTCTTCAGCAGAGATGATCAACTACTATGCTGATCTGGTAGCGGAGTTCCCCATTATTAGCATTGAAGATGGCCTTGCTGAGGATGATTGGGAAGGGTGGGAGCAGCTGATGGATCGGATAGGTGGAGGAGTCCAGATTGTGGGGGACGATCTCTATGTCACCAATCCTGAGCGACTGGCAAGAGGTATCAGAAACAATGTTTCAAATTCTATTCTCATTAAGCTCAATCAAATAGGTACTCTCAGTGAGACTCTAGCCGTGGTTCATAAAGCGCAGAGTGCAGGATGGACAACTATCATCAGTCATCGTTCTGGAGAAACAGAAGATAACGCAATAGCTGATCTGGCAGTGGCTGTTGGCGCAAGTTTTATCAAAAGTGGTGCTCCCTGTCGTAGTGAAAGGCTGGCCAAGTACAATCGGCTTATCTGCATAGAGGATGAACTTGGTACAGGAGCGACATATTATGGCATGGCATCCTTGTTTAATCTGAAAAAGGAATCATGGAAGCACTAAGTGGCGTTCATCAAATAAAAGTCCCCTTTCCCAAAGGTCTGTCCGGAAGCACAAATGCATATGTGATTGAGGGAGAAAGGGGGAACATTTTGATCGATAGTGGTTGGGATACGCCGGAGGCGCTCTGGGCTCTTCGCGAGGGACTAAAAGCCGATAACCTCAAACTTCAGGATATTAAGACTATCGTTATTACTCATATTCATCCTGATCATTATGGTCTGGCAGGCAAGGTAAAACAGCTCTGCGGAGCTAAGGTGGCCATGCACAGTGCTGAAGCTGAGTTGATAGCTTCCAGATATTCGAAATTTGATGAACTACTTGATAGCGTGGCAAATGATCTCAGCCGCAACGGCGTTCCTCAAGATGAATTATTGAATTTGAAGAACGCTTCTCTGTGGATGAAGGATTTCATTACCTGTGAGCAACCTGACATAATGCTTAAAGATGGCGATAGAATTAGCAATGGTACAGTTGAAATTCAGGTGATAAGGACGCCGGGGCATTCTCCGGGGCATATATGCCTCTATGAACCCAGAAGAAGGCTACTTTTTTCAGGGGATCACGTTTTGTATGAGACCAATCCCGTGGTAGGGTATAATCCCCAGTCAGGAAACGATCCCTTGAGTGATTATCTATCTTCCCTGCGGAAGCTTGATAATTTTAAGACATCTTTTGTTTTCCCCGGCCATGGTCCTGTATTCAATGGCTTAGGACTTCGGGTGGGGAGAATAATCAGTCTTTATGAGGAGAGGAAGAAAGAGATAATGCGCGCTCTGGATAGTGGCTTGAAGACTGCCTACCAGATAGCACAGGAAGTTAGCAGGAGGGGAGGAGGAGCTGCTTTTGATAGCCTAAATTCATGGGATAAAAGGACATCTGTGATGGAGTCCCTCGCGTATCTTAAGCTGCTGGTAAATGAAGGTAATGTAGGCAGCGTTGAAATGGACTCTGTTTTATTTTATGTCTCCACAAAATGATGGCTTAGCATTTTGCCCTTCATCTCTTGCACGGTACAGAGATGAGAGTAGCAATACGTTGAGATCAATCTAGCTCACTTTCCTGCAAGCTTTGTTCTCTGGATGGCGTTATTTTCTATTTCTTGTAACAACCAGGAACACCAACCTGCTATTCCAGCGCCAGTTTTACAGGATACTTCGAAGATTTTTACAGCAGGGTTCAATCCTTCAATGGATTGGCGGAACTTGGTGATGTTGAAGTCAACGTAGGGAACGAGATCCAATTTGTTTATTATTACAGCATCAGCATCTGAGAAAATTAATGGATATTTGATGGGTTTATCGTCTCCTTCAGGCGAGCTGGATATTACTACCCTCTTGTGTTCTCCAAGGGTAAATTCAGCGGGGCAAAGGAGATTACCTACATTCTCTATTAGCAGCAAGTTTATATCGTCAAGGGGTAGATCTTTAAGGGAATTCTCTATCATGGCTGCAATCAAGGAGCAACTTTCCGGAGCGCCCTTGGTATTTATCTGGATCGCTACTTCAACATAGGATTTTACCTTATCTGTGTCGACCCTGGAAGCGAAATCTCCCTCTATAATGCCTATGCGCAGCTTGTTTCTCAGGTTTGCAAGGGTTTGTAGTATAAGGCTGGTCTTGCCTGCTCCAGGCGATGCCATGATATTTATGGCAAACACGCCATGTTCATCCAGAATTTCCTGATTTTGAGCTGCTATAGATTCATTGGCTTCAAGAACATTTTTTACGATCTTTATCTCTGTCATTCTACCTCCATGTTATCTACATATAGTTCCTGTCCGCCAATGATTTCTACGTTTATGCTAGAACACTTCGGGCAGGACCAGCCATCGTTTTCGGGGCTGAACGTGGTGGAACACTCCCTGCAGCGCAGTTTAGCTGGTATTATCTGGCAGCGCAAACTTGCTCCCTCGGCGAGTGTATCTTTACTGA
>JAGYOV010000048.1 GCA_018399375.1 Dehalococcoidia bacterium | reverse complement strand
CAACCAGTTTAACCGGATTTTCCCCTCACAAAAGCGAAGCCAGCTGCATACCGAGGGATTCCGCCTGCTCGAGGATTTGGGGATACTCTTTAACTCTCCCTTTATGAAAGATGCCGAGCACCGGAAGCTCTGCGATAACTTCATAGCCCAGGGCCTCTATCGGTCCTCTCATAGCAGCCATGGCCAGGTCCATCCCCGCCGCTTCACGGGTCGCTTGCTCACCGACGACGGCAATTATTGCTTTCCGTCCCTGACCCCCCAGCTGGCTGGACCACGCACCAGGGCGCTCATCACTGAAATTGTAGAAACAATACAGGCGATCTATGAACGATTTCATCAATGCTGTCATGTTGTAGTTATATATAGGAGATATCAACACCATAGCACTCGACTCCTTTACCTCCGGGTATATGATTTGCATGCCATCTTGAAGACCCGTGCACCGCTTGTCCTTGCGACACCGCTCACAACCAATGCAGGATTGGAACTGATAATCCCTGAGATGAATCTCCTTTACAGCAACATTTTGACTCCTCGCTCCTTTAAGCAGGTATCTCAGCAATATATCCGAATTGCCTCCTTTGCGGGGACTGCCTCCAACGCCCAGAATTTTTCCCATAGCCACTCTTCTTTATCAGATATATATTCCCAATCAAGATATATTGTAACAGCTTTTCAAGAACAACCTACTTCCTGAACCTGTCGCTGAATCCATTGATGCGCGGCAACAAGCAACCGGTATCTTTCATATATGAGCTATAACTTCCACCAAACCTGATCCGCAGCATGGCCTCTTCCTTACCAACCCGGAAAAGAACAATAGCGGTAAGGCCCGATATCCAGGTCATTCCAATGAACCAATTTGCTGTTAACAGGAAAGTTGCTATGTGGAGAAGATAAAACGCTGTATACATTGGATGTCGCACCCAGCGGTAAGGCCCATGCGTAACGAGGTACTGCTGGTCCTTGATTATAACTCTAGCGGATAGATTGTTGCCCAGAGCCCTGTAGATCCACACGAACCACAGAAGGGATAGTGCACCAAGGAAAGCTCCCACTATCCGTAACCAGTCTGGAAAGCGCAATGCACTCCAGGCTAGTCTCTCAGGAGAAAGGATATAAATGAAAAGAGTCAACACTTCATAGCATATAAATAGGCCCAACCCCACCACATATCGCCTTTTCTCGGCAACCAGAGTTTTATAACCGGCCCTTCTCACTCTGCGGTTATGCTCAATTCGAACAACTGAAAACAGCGAATAAAGGGCAATGAGAGCTATTTTAGCTACCGGATCTATATTCATAGACTATTTCATCCCACTGCAGGTGCCATATACAATCAAATTGTAAACAATAATATCAATAGCACAGACTTGCCTTTATAAGCCACATACAAGTAGCCCTACTACCATTTCCAGATTATCGTTTGCTCCACCGCCAAATTCCATTATCGGGATCATCGCCTGAACTATCACTCAACTATGCTCACACGCTGGCCCGCATGAAAACAACTACATTATAACGCTTACATTATAATGTTAAAATATCATGTTCTTTGCTTGCGCTGTTTATAAAGCATGCAGAATGCCACCTTGACAATTCCTCCCATTCTGTACTACCCTAACTGAGAATTAATATCATTTACACGTAGGTACAACATGAGACTTACAGCCAACAAAATTGCCGGTATATTAAGGCAGCATGGATATCGCCTGACGCCTCAGCGACATGCCGTGCTGAAAGCCATCGCTTCCAGCCAAGATTGTGTAAACCCCGCTGAAATATGTACACGGGTGCGGCAGGAATATCCCACTATAGGAATGGCAACCATCTATCGCTCCATCAAAATGCTTGCCGATCTCAGCCTGGTCTGTCGCGTAAACCCGGATAGCAGATCGCGAAACTACCTGATGAGAAGATCCATGAGCCATCACCACCACCTGGTATGTTCTCAGTGTGGCCGGACGATAGATTTTACTCACTGCGATCTAAGCCAGCTGGAGAAACGCCTCACTCGGGAGACGGGATTCATCATTGAGGGACACATCCTTGAAATATATGGTCGGTGTCCAGAATGCTGTGCTGCATCTCCCGTTCCAAATCCCCGGTAATTGCACTGATATCCGGTATACAAGGCACGATTTCCATAGAAAATTATTATTACCGATAAAAGCACAAGGAAAGAATGAAAAGTACTTTCTCCAATAAATTGGTCCCAATTTTAATCGCTCTCGTGATGATAATTTTACTGGTACTTATTGCCACTTCCTGTACTACGAAAGTAGAAACTAAAACGAAATTGGAGGTGATGGTCACCATACCTCCACAGGCGGAGTTCGTGGAGAAAACGGGTGGCGATAAAGTAAACGTCACGGTAATGATTCCACCAGGAGCCAGTCCACATACCTATGAACCAAAACCGCAGCAGATGACGGTGCTATCTGGCGCCCAAATGTATACCAAGGTGGGGTCGGATGTGGAATTTGAGCGAGTCTGGATGGACAAGCTCATAGCCCAAAACAAAGATATGCTCGTTGTCGATTGCTCCCGTGGCGTACAACTACAGGCAATGGAAGCTACTAATGTACACGAAAATGAAGATGGAGACCATGATCGTGGTGCCCTGGATCCACACATTTGGATGTCGCCACGAAACGCGCAAATCATGGTACAGAACATCGCCGATGGTCTGATACAGGTCGACCCCGATAACAGAGATTATTACAAGCATAATCGCGATGCCTATTTACAGCAACTGGAACAGATAGACCAGGATATACGAGCGACCCTCTCTGGAATAGAAAACCGCGCCTTCATGGTTTATCACCCCGCATTCGGCTATTTCGCCAGCAGCTACAATCTCGTCATGCTATCCATTGAAACCGGCGGCGATGAGCCAACTCCTGCCAAACTTCAGCAATTGATAGAGCAGGCAAAGGAATACAACATCCGCACCGTATTCATTGAACCCCAGTTCAATCCGCAAAGCGCCAGAGTCATTGCCGATGCCATCGACGGAGAACTGTTCACAATCGATTCCATGGCAAGAGATTACATAGATAATCTACATGATATCACGGAAAAGCTGTCACGGGCTATGGAATAAGGCAATGAGAGTAGAAGAAGTTGTAAGCATCGAGGACCTGTGGGTATATTATGACGGCACGCCTGCACTGGAAGGGATAAACCTCATTGTTGAGCGGGGCGACTTTCTTGGTATTATCGGGCCAAATGGCGGTGGCAAGACTACCCTGCTCAAAGTCATACTGGGCCTGGTTAATCCATCGCGTGGCAAAGTTTTCGTAATGGGGCAAGCACCAGGGAAAAATCGCTATGACGTTGGCTACGTGCCGCAGTACAATCCATTCGATCGCGACTTCCCGATCAACGTCCAGGACATAGTCCTGATGGGGCGCAACTCACCGTCAAGATTGGCCAAGCGATACACTCAGGAAGACAAAGAGCTCATGCAAAAGGCCCTGAAAACTGTTGGCATGCTGCACTATAAGAACCACCAGATAGGAAAGCTTTCCGGCGGAGAACAGCAAAGGATCTTCATTGCCCGCGCGCTGGTAAGGCAGCCGAAGATATTGCTTCTGGATGAACCTACCTCCAACATCGACTCTTACATGCAGACTGAATTCTACGAACTTCTGGCAAAGCTGAAAGATGAAATAACCATTATCATGATTTCCCATGACGTTAGCGCCATTTCCATCTACGTGGAAAAGATCGCCTGCCTCAACCGCCAGCTCTTTTATCATGGCTCCGGAGAAATAGAACCAGAGGTGCTGGAAGATACCTACAAATGCCCGATACAGATGATTGCCCATGGCACCATACCGCACAGGGTATTAAAGGAACACTAAACGTGGAAGTACTGCAATACGAATTCATGCAAAACGCCATTATCGCCGGGCTACTGGCATCCATCGCCTGCGGCATAGTGGGGACGTATGTCGTCGTCAAAAAAATTATCTTCATCAGTGGCGGCATTGCTCATGCATCCTTCGGGGGAATCGGCCTGGGATACTTCATCGGCATAAACCCAATAATGGGCGCCCTGTTTTTCACGCTGGCCTCGGCACTCGGAATGGGATATGTAACCAGAAGAACCCGCCTGCCCGAAGACACCGTCATAGGCGTTCTGTGGGCGACAGGCATGGCTCTTGGCATTATCTTCATCGGGCTATCCCCCGGCTATGCTCCAGACCTTTTCAGCTATCTCTTCGGCAATATACTCACCGTACCTTCTTCAGATCTGATATTGATGCTCATCCTGGATGCTGCCATCATCGGAGTAGTCATCGCTTTCTACAAGGAGTTCCTATCCATCTCCTTCGATGAGGAATACAGTACAGTGGTTGGTATACCAGTAGAAACTCTATACCTTCTCCTGCTCTGTACAATCGCACTAACCGTCGTCATGTTGCTCAGAATAGTGGGCATGATACTTATCATCGCCCTACTTACTATTCCAGCTGCAATGGCCAGACAGTTCACTCACGATTTGCGAAAAACGATGATTCTGGCGATACTTTTCGGAATCGTTATTAACTTCGGCGGCCTCTGGATTTCCTACTCACTGGATCTAGCATCAGGAGCCACGATCGTTCTCCTGGGAGGTGTAGCGCTTTCAGTTACGCTATTGGTTTCAAAAATTCGCAGGCAACGCCATAACCACATTATATCTAAATAGAGACACCTGCTACTTGCTATGCTCCTGGTCTATCGAGAAGCATTGCGTCCCTGGCGAGTAAAAAAGCAGAGCTTTACCGGGGTAACGCTCGTCAGCAATAAAAAATGGAGAGGACAAAAGACAACCACCTAGTGCTCGCTGGAAATGAAGTCCTTGATCTGAGCATAGGTAAACACTGGCCCATCACGACAAACGTACAGGTTGCCGATATTGCAGCGACCGCACTTGCCAATGCCGCACTTCATGCGCTTCTCCAGAGTGGTTATCATCTGTTCAGGAGCAAAACCGAGCTTCTCCAGTGCGGGGAAGGTAAACCTGATCATAATTGGTGGTCCACAAACGATAGCCACGGCATCTTTCGCTGAAGGGGCTGCCTCTACGAGAATATTGGGCACCAGGCCTATCTTTCCTTTCCAGACGCCATCATCCCTGTCGATGGTGGTCACGACATTTATGGAATCATCCTTTTCCCAGGCATCCAGATCATACTTGAAGCACAGGTCAACCGATGTACGAGCACCATAAACAATATCTATTTTGCCATACTTATCGCGGTTGTCAATCACGTTCCAGATCAAAGACCGCAGTGGAGCCAGGCCAATGCCACCACCAACAAAGACCAGGTTCTTACCCTGGAGAAAATCCAGTGGGAAACTGTTGCCATATGGGCCACGGAAGCCTATCTCTGAACCAACGCCCAGTTGATGAAGCGCGCGGGTCACCTTGCCCACGGCCTGCATGGCAACCTCCAGGTGATCTGGCCTTGTCGGACTGGAGGAAATGCAGAAGGGCGCTTCGCCAACACCTATCACCGAGTATTCGCCAAACTGACCCGACTCAAAGGCAAACTTCTCCCGCAGCTTCTCATCCTTGAAATTGAAGTGAAAGGTCTTTACAGCAGGGCTCTCTTCAATTACTTTCTCTATGACTGCCACGTGGGGCAGGTAGACATTCCCGTCAGCAAGGAATTTTCTTCTCTGACTTATATCAGTTACACCAATCATTTCTTCTTCTCCGCAGCGGCACCAGATACCGCCGGCACGCTCTCTAATACACGGGTGATATCCCAGTTAACGGGGCAAGACCGGATGCACCTGCCACAACCAACGCAGGCTATAACGCCGAAATTCATCGGGAAAAACTCATACTTGTGACACACCTTCTGTCTTACCCTGCGCCACTTGTCCTCTCTGGGATTCTCCATGGGCATCTTTGTATAGAGAGGAAAAGCACAGCTATCCCAAGACCTGACCCGGGAACCCTGTTTCTTGAACATCTCATCGTTTATATCAAAGCAATAGCAGGTGGGACAGAGCAAAGTGCAGATACCACAGGACACGCACTTGGCAGATACTTCCTGCCAGTAGGCCTCATCCTCAAAACAGGACAGGAGCTTCTTCTCGATGCCTTTGGTATCCAGCTTCCTCGTTATCTTCTTTCGCGACTCCTCCTTCACCTCATCAGCCCGGGCCAGGTCAGCCTTACTCGCATCTACCAGGCCTTCAGTTCTATCAACGAGATCACTTCCCTCCGGCGTAATGCCCTCGACCAAGAACGCATCTCCCAGATCTATCATCATTATGTCAACACTGCTCGGATCGGAAGGGTCGCCTCCTACGGAAGTGCAAAAACAGCTGCTGTAGGGACGAGTGCAACCAAGCCCAACGAGAAGAGTATTTTTCCTGCGAGAAAGATAATAAGGGTCTTCATAACCATCTTTAAAGACTATGTCCAGCATGGTCATGGCACGAGCATCGCAAGGGCGGATGGCAAAGACGAGCCTCTTGCTCTCATCTACAGGAGTGACCTCCAGATGATGCCCTGCTTCATCCTTCTTAAAGTGGAACATCTCTTCCTGTGAAGGAAAAAACACTTCCTTGGGCGGCACGGTCACATTGCGATACCACTCTAAGAAACCGGTATCCTGCCCATCCCAGAGAGCCATCCTGGTAGTATTGCCGTCTTTCGAAGGGACCATCACGGCAAAATCCTTCTGCCAGCGAGAAAGAAGTCCCGATACGTCTTTCTTATCTAACTTTTTAGCCATTTTTCTACCTGATGAGGTCCTCTGCCTCTTCTTGCTCATAGTGAGTCATCAGCGGTTCGGCATCTTTGTCCATTCCTGGTTTGAAGTGGAAAAGCTCGCCAACTATGTCGTACATTTCCTTACTAAGGCTCCTCAAAGGGATGTTTACCGGACAGGCCCGCTCACATGCACCACAATCGACGCATCTCCCTGCTACGTGAATATTGCGCACCACCTGAAAAATCAGATTATCCTGCCATTTGGGCGCCGGCTGGATCCACTGCGGAGTGGATTCCTCTACAAAACACCTGTTGCAAAAGCAGGCAGGACAAACATTGCGGCAGGCATAGCACCTGATGCAATTGGCAAACTCACCCTTCCAAAATTCCCATCTGTCTTTCGGGGCCATGCTTTTAAGCTCTGCTATTTTCCCCCGGCCCGCTTCCTTCTCGTTGAG
>JAGYOV010000047.1 GCA_018399375.1 Dehalococcoidia bacterium | reverse complement strand
CACGAAAGTACCATACCCTGCCATAGTAATGCCCATTTGTACCGTACATCGGAGCAGAATAGCGATCTAAGGCTCTGCCATCTTTCAACAGTATTTCATCATGGCTTCTCTCTTCTTTGTGCGCATATAGATAATTAACTTGCATAAGGAAACCATTAGGATCGACAAGCTTGTCTAACACCAAATTTAATGCTCGCTCGTCAGAGCGTGACTCTGCAATATCAGATGGAATACCCCATATTTCAATAAAACGCTTATTGAAAGAGATTATTGTTCCGTGTTCATCTACCACCAAAATTCCATCAAAAGAGGTTTCCTGCTGAGTTTTAAGGATGGTATTAGTAAGAGCAATAGTATGTTCTGCTTTCTTGCGCTCGGTGATGTCGCGGACGAAGCCAATAACTACCACGTTACCTCGCTCCTTGACAGGAGATGTGTTTATTTCAACCCATATACGCGTACCATCTTTTTTAATTAATTCTAACTCATCTGGCCCAGTGGACCTCCCCAAAAGATTAAGCGCTAACAGTTTAGCGGTCTTGGCTGCATATGCTGCCGGAAGGATATTAAGCTTTAAAAAGCTTTTCCCAACTAGCTCTTCTCTTTTATATCCCGTAATTAGCTCGGCTTTTTTATTACCATAGAGAAACGTACCTCTCAAATCGCTGAGGTAAACACCATCTGGCGCATTTCCCAAAAACGATGTAATGTCCAATTTTAATTGCCAAACTTTTCCCTCAGGCAGTTCGTGTTTGGCGATATCTGTATTACTGGCTTTCTGCTTAGTTCCCATAGTCACCATATCATATTTATTTTAACTATAACTATTTAACAATCAACATGTGAAGTATTCTATTCTGAATCTTACTACTCAAACTTAAATCCCTTCTCATTAAACAGCTTCACGCAGGCATCCACTACTTCGGAATCATAAAGCTTTCCCTTATTCTTTACTATTTCCTCCAGTGCCTTGTCAATACCCAGTGCCGGTCGGTAAGGGCGATGGGAAGCCATTGCTTCTACCACATCGGCAACTGCTAGGATTCTGGCTTCCAGTAGTATATCTTCACCTTTCAGTCTGTTGGGATACCCTGAGCCATCCAGCCTTTCATGATGCTGCAGGACCGTCTCTGCTATAGCATCGGGGAAATCCATGCCTTTTATTATGTCATAGCCGGCCTGGGCATGAGTCTTTATCAGGCTAAATTCAATATCAGTAAGTTTCCCCGGTTTGCTGAGGATATCAGACGGTACATACATTTTCCCGATATCATGGATTATAGCCGCCGTCTTGAGGTTCTCAATCCGGGTCTCGTCCAACTTCATTTCCTTGGCTATGGCAACAGCTAGGTCGGTCACTTTTTGCTGATGGCCTGCAGTGTAAGGGTCTTTCCTTTCCGCAATTTTGACCATGGTATTGATGGCATCATTCAAGGTCTTCTTCAATGACTCATAGCTCTTAACGAGGTTTTCTTCAGTTAACTTGCGCGCGGTGATGTCCTGTAATGAGCCGAACAGGCGGATAGGCTTCCCATCCGGAGCTATCTCGGCGACTCCACGCGCCACACACACCCGTGTCTTACCGTCTTTCCGATTGGCCCGAATTTCAAGCTCGTAAGGGGTCCCATCAGCGACGCATACCTCGACGGCCTGCTTTAATCGCACCATGTCGGCGGGGTGATAGAGGACTGAATGCTCGGCGAAACTCGGTGCTCCCTCCTGTGGGTCCCGCTGGAAGATTCGAAACAACTCGTCCGACCATGTTACCGTGTCCGTTGCGATCTCCCATCCCCAGCTTCCGATATTAGCGATACTCTCCGTCCGCGCAAGCATTAAATATTGCCTCTCCAGTGACTTCTCCGTCTTCTTGCAATTGGTGGTATCCTCAATGGCCAAAAGGATGAAAAGTGGCCTTCCCAAATCTTGTTTAATTTCCCGAGCATTCAGCAACGGAAGGATGCTTTCCAGCAGATCGCGCAATTTGGGGATATCCTCCTGTTTATTGTCCAGGTCATAGATAAGCTGTCCCAATGTCTCTGCAGGTGTCACCTTGAAGGTTTCATAGAACGAACGGTTAACTTTGATTACCCTTAGATCCGAGTCCAATGCGAGTAAGGGTTCACGCAGGGTATTGAGGATGCTCTCAGCGTATTTGAGGTCTTCACTTTCGGATTGTTTAATTACTACCAGTGTTTTAGCCGGTTTTTTCCAAATCATTTTCTATCTCCCTGCCACTGCCATCATTTTTGTCATTTGCCTCCTCCTGACTCAATACTACTTTGATAGAAAACCTGCTTGGATATTATGTCTACAGTTTATTGTAATTCCTCCCCTCCCTCACATGTCAAGATTCTTTATAATAATGATGTAAGTCGTAGATGTATTTCGTACTATTAATAGCGCCAGGAAATCCCCACAATTTAATATACATGGACTTTGGTTTTACCCTGGATTTGGATAATATAAAAAGACGGGGACTTGCAGCCCGCTTGATTATTTAACCTCGTATGACTCTGCCTGACCATCTAACAGAAATCACAGTTTGGTGCCCTATATTCCTTGTGAGATCCCAACAGAGTGAAGTGTGCTGATATTGGTAATAACATCACCAATATCACGAGTTAAAAATGGGCTACTTCGGACTCTGATAGGTAAACCGTAGCTAAAATTAGGTAATAATATTACATAAATGGTGGGGGAGGGGGGACTTGAACCCCCACGCCTTTCAGCACATGATCCTAAGTCATGCCTGTCTGCCAGTTCCAGCACTCCCCCGCGTTCCATGTGTCCAAATACGGTTATCTATTTTAACACAACTATCTTAGCAAGCCGCTGCTCGGTTACAATAAATCGATAAATAGCTTATCTCATCTTAGTTAATATCCTGTTCCGCCGCAAAACCGTTATTGTCATGTCTATCATTTCTCAATATAATAGCGATTGGGGGTGAGCAAGAAGAGCAATTTCTTAGCTTGCTCATTGAACAAGGATAAACGGTGAAAGTAGTGGCAATTGTTGGCATGGCGGGCGCTGGCAAGTCGATGGTGTCCGGAATATTTGAAAGAAAAGGCTTCGCTAAGGTGTACTTTGGAGATGTCACTTTGCAGGAAATAAGAAAACAGGGAATTGAACCCAACGAAGAAAATGAGCGACGCATCAGGGAATGGTTGAGGAAAGAGCATGGCATGGCAGCCTACGCTAAGCTGAACCTGCCCAGAATAAATGCTGCACTGGAAGTATCCGACGTGGTAGTAGATGGACTGTATTCCTGGGAGGAGTATTTACTGTTAAGAGATTTGTACGGGGAAGAGTTCATCGTGGTAGCTGTCTGGGCATCTCCTTTCACCAGGTATGCGAGGCTGAAGAGCAGGACAAATAGGCCTTTAACACCTGAAGTGTCACTTAGCAGAGATAGAGCAGAGATAGAGAATCTCAATAAGGGCGGGCCCATTGCCATGGCTGATGTTACAATATTGAACGAAGCCTCCCCGAAGGAACTGAGGGAAAAAACAGAAAAGGTTATATCGGTGATAAGATGGAAAAGACAACCAGGCCAGATCTAGATGAGTATTTTCTCAAAATAGCTTCCGTAGTGGCGGAACGCTCAACATGTCTGAGGCATCACGTAGGCGCTGTTATAGTAAAGGACAAGCATATTCTATCAACCGGCTATAATGGCGCTGCTGCCGGCCTTAAAGACTGCCTTGAGCTTGGCTGTCTCAGGGACCAGTTGCATATAGCGTCCGGTACTCGGCATGAGATATGCAGAGCGATACATGCAGAGCAGAATGCTATTATTCAGGCGGCAATACATGGTGTCAGCATCGCCGGCGCCACGATATATGTAACCCACTCTCCCTGCATACTATGTGCGAAGATGCTGGTAAACGCTGGCATAAAGCGCTTCGTTACCTTTGGCAGTTATGCTGACGATGCTTTCAAGGACCTCTTTCAGGAGGCGGGGATAAAGTTTGAGGTACATGAAAAGCCCCCCTCCATAATAACCTGGCTCCCCTGAGATGGGGAGCACGATATCAGGCCCTTCTTTAATTCGCATTTAACCTATGTAGCTGTAATTATAGTGATCACACCGAATATAATTAAAAATATGCCAACCAGATAATTAAGTATCTTGGGGAAAATCATAACCACGATTCCAAAAATGAGGGCTATAATACCCAGGGCCACTCCTGCTACCATCATAGTTCCACCTCCTTTATGCAGAATATCATTATAACTTTCTCAGGATGGCAAGCACTCCAACCACTATGAAGCAAATCCCTATCAACCAGTTCAACAAAGTGGGGAAAACTAATATCAGTATGCCAAAAATAAGAGCTACCACTCCCAGCCAGATGCTGCTTATATGCATATGCCTCCTCCTTCTCTGTGGTCTGCTCTTGACATTACAGATTTATACTATCAGGAGGGAGTTTGAAAATCAATAGGTCTTACTGCGATTATCTTTACAATTGATGAGAGGGGAAGGGAGAGAATATTCTATGCTTAATTGCTCGTTGAAATTAGGAAAAGCGATTGCTAAAATGAATAGAAATTGTTTCATGGTATTATTTAGCTATGATAAATACCCCTGTGCTGGTACTCAATCGAGGTTATGAACCGGTCAATGTTTGTCTGACCCGACGAGCGGTAGTGCTGGTTCTAGGTGGGAAAGCCGAGATCGTGGAAAATAGCAGGGGTGAGATACATTCCATTTCTCGCGTTTACGAAATCCCATCGGTAATAAGACTCGATAAAATGGTCCACCGCCCCAGGTGCCAGAGGAAATTGAATAAAGGAGAGATTTTCAGCCGCGATCAATATATATGCCAGTATTGCGGGAAGAAGACAAAAGAACTTACACTGGATCATGTCATCCCGCGAAAGAACGGAGGAGAACATACCTGGGAGAATGTGGTCAGCGCCTGCTCTTCATGCAATCGACGCAAGGGAGGACATACACCAGAGGAAGCGGGAATGAAATTGTTGCGCAAGCCTCGTATTCCCTGGAACAATGGTTTCTATGTTCCTTTCTCCCTGTTGAACGCCCACGGCGAATGGCGCAAGTACTTGCCAGGTCAAACAGACTTCTACAATATGGAAGAAAGTTCAGATGCTGCTTCCTCCTGAGATGCTTTCAGGGGTGGCTTCATTTTCGGGCAGAGGAGTTTTCTCCCCGGGGTTTGGTTTCCCTTTTTGGGCGGGAGGGTAATTAATACTTTCATATGATAGACAGCAAAGCAGCCTTCCACACAGGCCTGATATTTTGGAAGGATTTAGCGCTACCCTTTGTTCTTTGGCCATCTTAATGGACACTGAAGCAAAGTTGGTCAGATGTTGCTGGCAACATAGAGGATAACCACACTTGCCGATGCCTCCCAGTAGCTTGGCTTCATCTCTAGGACCTATCTGTCTCAACTCTACTCTGGCTTTTGAGAAATGTCGCAACCTGCGCACCAGTTCTCGAAAATCAACTCTGTCTTCAGCTCGGAAGAATATGGTGAATTGGCATTTTCCCATATCGTAACGAGCTGCTAGGGGTTTCATTTTGAGATTGAGGCTTATTGATACCTCTCTGCACTTAGCCAACATTTTCGCCTCTCTTCGCTGCTTATCCTCGGCTAAATCTTCAGGCTCAGCCCTCCGCAATACTTTCATAATCGGACCATCTAAAGTATCTGCTGGAGACTGGACCTCAATTGACTTAACCTTGGCTATCTTGGCTTCCTCAGCAGAATCTAGTAGAACGACGTAATCATCTTCTCCCACAGAGATATCACGGGCCTCACAATAAAATAGAGTCCCTTTAGGGAGCAAGCTAACCTGAATTATCTTAGTCATAAGCAATCTCTTTTCTGGGTAAATTTAGCATTAACCATTCTAGAGCGAGGCGAGGGTTAACATTCTTATGAATTTCCTTCTCTACGGAGAGCAAATTAGTCAAAAAATCCTTGATTTCGGCCAGGCTTAACGCCGCGGCTTGCTTTTCTATGCTCTCTTCGTAGTCTATATTAGTAATGTAATTTTTGCAATTGCTTTTAGTAAGCAACAGGTCTCGCCACCAATCAAGCCATGTCGTAATTGTCTCGGTTCCAGCAGTGGACCTGTGGTTGTGGCTGAACAGCAAGGCAACTTCCTGGGCAAAAGCGAAGCGCTGGTTCAAGTCAACGGTTAAGAGAGGGGAAAGTTGTGATATTCTGGTAGAACGATGTTCAAGCAGAGCCTTATCCGATAGAGCGGATAAGGCCCATCCAAAACACCCATGGCTTAATCTATCCAGGAGAGCTGCTTCGCCGGTGTCTACCCTGTAATCTGTGGTAAGCACCCGTTGTATTTGTCCGGGTGGCATGGGCTTTAGTTCTAGCCTCTGACATCGAGAAACTATGGTAGGCAGGACTCGCTCCTCTTCATTGGCCAGTAGAATCCAGACGACGTAGCGTGGAGGTTCTTCCAGTATTTTAAGTATGGAATTGGCTGCTTCGGTGGAGAGGAATTCAGCATTGTCCACAATGAAAATCTTGTATTTGCCTTCATATGGAGGTAAGTTGGCTTTATGGTGAAGCTCTTTCATGTCGTCGATGCCGATCTCTACTCGTGCATTTTGCTTTGGGCTGGCACTTAAATCTAACCTGGTGGTCAGGTCGAGAAAAATGACGTCGGCGTGCTTACCCGCAGCGATTGTCAGGCAGGAATGGCAATGGCCGCAGGGCGCTTCAGGAGCGCTACAATTCAAAGCCTGGGCTATATTTAGAGCAAGAGTTTTCTTGCCTACGTGAGTTGGGCCCGTTAGAAGATAGGCGTGGCTTATATATCCTTCTTCGAAACTACGTTTCAACGGAGTTAGGATTCTGTCCTGCCCAATAACTTGCCACATCTAGGTATCTAAAGCAACCAGATCCTGATAGCTCTCTCGCCGTCTGATGAGGTGCGCTTTGCCTTCTCTTACCATTACTACGGCGGGCCTCGGTATAGCATTATAGTTGCTTGCCATCGGGAGGGAATAAGCTCCACACATGGGTATGCTTATTATATCGCCAGAAGCTACGGATGGGAGATTAACATCTCTAACCAGTACATCTCCAGATTCACATAACTTCCCTGCAATGGTTACCAATTCATCTTCTTCCGCTGCAGCCCTGTTGGCTATTAGAGCTTCGTATTTTGCTCCATATAGAGGAGGACGCACATTATCATTCATGCCTCCATCCACACAAACGTACTTTCTTACGCCAGGTATATCCTTTATGGCTCCTGCAGTATATAGAGCTATTCCTGCTTGAGAGATGATTG
>JAGYOV010000046.1 GCA_018399375.1 Dehalococcoidia bacterium | reverse complement strand
CGACCTCATATGCATTACCGGCTCTCTTTTCGTAGCAGCCGAGGCATTAGACTATTTTTCTCGTGAGTGAATCTCTTCAAGAGAGGAAAGAGCTTCTGCAGGCAACATTTCATGCAGTATCTGCTGCAATGCCATTATATGGCTACATGTTCCCCATTGAGAGAAAAAACTGCAGGTACAGTGCCACTTTCCGCTGGCATAGCTTACTTTGTGATCGCTGTTTTCTCCATGGAAAATAGTGGTGAAACCTGAAAATTCGACGCGACCTGGCTCTTGGGCATACCTTTTTGCTTTTTCGATCTTCCCGATAAGGCTAGATCTCATCTGCGCTGCCCCCTTTGTTTTTAGTTCCTAAACTAAGTATACAATAGGGAGAGTGAAAAGTCCATTTGCTGGATTACTTGGTTGCCCCACGGGGGCATAATCTACAACCATTACTGCTATCTTTAGTAATGAAAGCTCTGTAAAAGGGAACTGCGGCATTTATTTGGTCGGAAAATACCGGTGATAGAAGAATTTGCTTGTGGATTAAAAGTAATGGAGGGAGTAAAGATAGCTGGTAATCTAGGAATTTTCCCTGCCTGAGGAGAGATGGGAAGCTTTGTTGCCGGAGAGCAGTGCGATTTATGCCAAATGAGAAGTCCATTCTCAGGAGCTACCGCCTGGTGATAGCTTTAACTTTTGTCTTTATTCACATAGGGGTTTAAAATATGACGTTATGCGTAACCGCATTGCTGATGCTCTCAAGGGATATGGAGCTAGACCTTATATTGAAGTTCGAGTTGAAGAGAGTTACACTACACAGCTCATTTATCGAGGGGAGAAACTGGAGGTGGTAGATAAATCTCGTAGTCTTGGAGGGAGCGTCCGTGCTTTAGTAGATGGGAGCTGGGGGTTTGTTAGTTTCAGCAACCTTGAGGGGCTGAAAAGAAATGTCTCTCTGGCGGTAGAAGAGGCTCAAATGGTTGGTGGAGAAAGCTTCGAAATGATTCTCAGCAACCCTGTAGTTGACAAGGCTATAGCAAAGGGGGGGGGTGCCTCTATTGTGCCCTTGGAAGCGAAGAAAAAGATTCTCGATGAATACAATGATATTGTGCTCAGCAGCCCTAGAATCCAAAGTTCAAACATTGTCTATCGGGATGCTAGTAGCAAGGTAGTTTTTGCTAACTCTGTAGGTAGTTATATAGAGCAGGATAAACCTGACCTCGCACTGCGCATCGTGGCTATAGCGCGCGAAAATGGGGAGATTCAACAGTCGGGGTTGAGCATGGGAAGTAGAGGGGAGAGCTCTGCCATAGAGGGATTGCAGGATGAGGTAAAGGAGGTAGCGAGGCGCGCGAGGGCCCTCCTTGATGCTCCCGAGGTCGTGGGAGGAGAGTACGACGTAATTCTCGACCCCGTGCTCGCCGGCGTTTTCGTCCATGAGGCTTTTGGGCATTTGTCGGAATCAGATTTCGTTTATCAAAATGAACAGCTACGTAAAATTATGGTTCTGGGACGGAGGTTTGGAGGGGAGGCCCTTAATATCGTAGATGACGCTACTATCCCTAATTTAAGGGGAAGCTATAAATATGATGACGAAGGAACACCATCTTCCAGGAATTATCTTATCAGAAATGGTATTTTGACAGGTAGACTTCATTCTAGAGAAACGGCATCCAGAATGGGAGAGCATCCCACGGGAAATGCGCGGGCTTTGAATTATCTCTTTTCTCCTATTGTGCGCATGAGCAACACCTTTTTTGAGAACGGCGATATGTCTTTTGATAATATGGTTGCTGATGTTAAGGAAGGTATTTATGTCAAGGATTGGTATGGAGGAACAACCAGTCTGGAGATGTTTACCTTTTCTGGTGCGGAGGCCTATGCGATACGTGATGGTCAAGTAGAGGAATTGCTGCGGGGACCAGTATTAACGGGAAATGTTTTCGTTACCCTGGGGAATATAGATGCTATTGGCAATGACCTCGATATGAATCAAGGGGGTGGTTGTGGTAAGTGGGGGCAGTCTCCTTTACCCGTTTCCAATGGCAGTCCGCATATTAGAATCCGCCGCTGTGTGGTAGGGGGTAAGTAAAGTGGAGAGACTTCTGCAGAGAGCGATGAAAGTAGCTGAACAAGCAGAAGTCTTCCGCGTTTCTTCTCGGAGGGTTCCAGTTCACTTTGAAGCTAATCGTCTGAGAGAAATCCAGACTCGGGAAAGTGTGAACGTTGCTCTGCGAATCTTTAAAGATGGGAGAATTGGGTTTGCCCGGGCCAGTGGCTTTGTGGACGAAGACAGTTTACTTGAAATGGCCGTACAAACATCTCAGTTTGGACCTTTGGCGAAATATCAATTTCCCGGTTTGGATAATTATCCTGCGGTAGACATATTTGATCCTGCGGTAGAGAAAGTAGAGATGTCTGAAATGGTAAATATGGGCAGCAATATCATTACCGCCATCACAGAGCACACCGCTGACATTCTGTGCGATGCTAGTGTAGTCAAGGGAGTATCCTCAGTACAAATACTTAATTCTCAGGGAGGCAGGGCGAATTACGACAAGAGTTTCTTTGGGCTTGACCTGGAAGGTACACTGGTGAGGAATGAAGACATGCTCTTTGTTGGTGAGAGCACGGGTTCCTGTTGCTTGCCGATAGGAATTGATGGGCTGATAGACAGCGTAAAGAGGCAACTTGAGTGGGCCAAAGATCTGGCTGAGTTACCTGCTAGAACTTTGCCAGTAATCTTTACTCCTACCGGCGTGGTTGAAGCTCTGCTTTCTCCTTTAGTCAAAGCTTTTAGCGGTAAAATGGTTCTTGAAGGGGCATCTCCTTTGAAAGGTCGGTTGGGTGAACGTATTTTTGATACAAAGTTTTCTCTCCGGGATGATGCGGCCATATCATGTGGATCTGGGAGCAGACCCTGTGATGATGAAGGAGTGCGTAGTCAGTCTTTGTCTCTTATTAGTGATGGAGAGGTGGCAAATTTCTTTTATGACCTGAAAACAGCTGCTCTAGCGGGGATCCAGAGTACAGGTCATGGAGATCGCATTGGTGCGGGCTTCCCGCAGCCAGCTAGCAGTTCGCTGATAGTGGCGGAAGGAGAGATTGCTTTTGAAGATATGGTGGCGGATATGACAGAAGGCCTGATCGTCGAGCAAGTTATGGGAGCTGATCAGGGGAATCTCTTGAGTGGCGACTTCAGCGGCAATGTTTTATTGGGGTACATGGTGGAAAATGGTAGAATAATAGGTAGGGTGAAAAATACCATGATCTCGGGCAATGTATATCAAATTCTGAAGAACATCCAGGGAATAGGGAATAAGGCTCAGTGGGTTAATGGTCTAGTATATACTCCATATCTATATTGCTCGGGGGTATCGATAGCATCCGGGAAAAGAAATGGGGGATGATGGTTGATCTCGGATAAGGGCATGGGTGCAGAGGTGTGATATGAGAAGAATTGTGAAGCTGCGCAAACACCCGGAAGCGAAGAATTGCGTTATGTTTGCTTCATGGCCAGGGATTGGCAACGTTTCTCTGATAGCTGTGAGATATTTACAGGAAAAGCTAAACGCTGTGGAGATAGGAGAAATCGATAGCCCCTATTTCTTTGAACCTACAGGAGTTGCTGTGCGCGATAATATCGTTGAAGAACCTCGCTTTCCTGAAAATAACTTCTATTACTGGCAGGATGCTCAAGGAGAGAAAGGGCTGATATTGTTTATTGGTGAGGAACAACCGAATTCCAGAGGGCATGAACTGGTCAGTTGTGTTTTGGATGTGGCGCAGAAGCTCAAAGTCAGCCGAATATACAGTTGTGCTGCAGCGGTGACACATATACATCATCGAGAAGATTCCAGAGTATGGGGAGCTGCTACGAAGAGCGGAACTGTTGCTAAGTTAGCAGAAGAAGGTGTTATCCTGAGGGGAGATTTGCGCATCGCGGGTCTTAACGGGCTGGTTCTGGGGATGGCAAGGGAACGGGGAGTAGAAGGCGTTTGCTTGTTAGGAGAGGTACCATCTTATGCCGTTCAGATAGAAAATCCCAAGGCCTCCCTTGCAGTACTTGAAGTTCTCATTAAGTTGGTTGGGATAGAAGTTGACCTGACTGATCTCGCAGATTTGGCCAAGAAGACGAGCGAAGAGGTGGACAGAATAACCAAGCAGGCAACAGCAGAGTATATAGACCAGTTTACCGAGCCTATTTGGGAGCAGGATGAAGGTGAGGAGTGAGTTCAAACAAAATCTGGTTAATGCCCTGACATCTAAGGAAGAAGCAAATCGTTCACAGCTTGCCTTATTATCTGATTTAACAGAGGAAGAGGCTGCCTTTTTTGAGAGAGAGTGGAATCGGGCATCCAGAGATAGAAAGCTCTATCTTCTAAGTGGCCTTGTTAAGCTTAGAGAAGATAGCCTTTATTTGGATTTCAACAGGGTGTTTCATGTTTGTCTTGGTGATAAGGATGCCGAGATTCGAAGGGTTGCGATCAAGTTTATGGATAGAGAAGAAGATGATGAAAGCGTCGTTACAAAACTAGTCCATTTACTCAAAGAAGATAGAGAAGAGAAAGTTCAGGTAGAGGCAGCAATTGCACTGGGGCAATTTGCTCTCCTGGCTGCAGTTAACAAGTTGTCGCCTCCTCGAGGTGAAGAAATATATTCTAACTTGCTGGCGGCCATTGAAGACATAACTGTCGCTGAAGATGTAAGGCGCCGGTGTCTGGAAGCGATAGCTCCTCTGGATTCACCGAGGGTTAAACAAATTATTGAGCAAGCCTATCATAGTAATGATGGGGAAACTCAAGCCAGCGCTATATGTGCCATGGGGCGCAATTGTGATCCAGTGTGGCTATCCATTATGTCTGTGGAGCGATATAGCAAAGATCCTGTAATGAGGCGCAAGGTAGCGGAAGCCTATGGGGAATTGGGTAGGGAGGAAGCGATCCCTTTTCTGATCGACCTTGCCTGGGATGAAGAGTCAGAGGTGCGGGAAGTGAGCGTGCGTGCATTGGGGTTGATTGGTGGAGAGAGGGCAGAAGGAGCACTGAAGAATCTGGGAGATAGCCCTTATCAAGGTGTGTCCCAATTAGCGAGGGATACTCTGAAAGAGATGGAAAAATTCGTCGGGTTCTTTGATATCTGATAGGGGGTATGTTACTATCAACCCATATGTCAGCTTTAACTGATCTCTATCATGAAATTGAAAATTGTCAAGGCTGTGGCTTGGCCAAGTCTCGGAATAGAGTGGTTCCCGGAGAAGGAGCGGAAGACGCCTCCATTTTCTTCATTGGGGAAGCTCCTGGCTGGCACGAAGACCAGCAGGGCCGCCCATTTGTAGGCCCTGCTGGACAGTTCCTGACGCAGTTACTAACCCTGATAGGGCTGCGCCGGGAGCAGGTTTACATCGCCAATGTAATTAAGTGTCATCCCCC
Source organism: Dehalococcoidia bacterium (assembly GCA_018399375.1). Taxonomy (GTDB): domain Bacteria; phylum Chloroflexota; class Dehalococcoidia; order GIF9; family AB-539-J10; genus M55B177. The sequence goes on along the minus strand of JAGYOV010000046.1, from coordinate 1,927 downwards.
GCAAAATCGTGATCCTCTGCCAATGGAAATAGAGGCTTGTTGTGGATGGCTCGATCGACAGCTAGAAATAATCCATCCCAGGATGGTAATCACCCTAGGAAGATATTCTCTATCCAGATATTTCCCTAATGAGAGCATAGGCAAAGCACATGGTAAGGCAAGGAAGGTGGGAGATGTTATCGTATTCCCCATGTACCATCCCGCAGCAGCTCTACATCAAGGGAGTCTACGCAATATCATTGAGGAAGATATGCGCAAAGTCCCCATGATACTGGCTCAAAAGGAAGAGATCTCCGAGGTTGCCCATGAACCTAGACAGCTAAATTTGCTCTAGATTGATTTGCATGGAAATGGAAAAGTTGAAAATTGTCCCCCTGGGAGGGTTGGGTGAGATTGGTAAAAACATGATGGTCCTGGAGTATGGCAGTGACATAATTGTTATCGATGCAGGGCTCATGTTCCCCAATGAGGAAATGCCAGGAGTAGATTTCATCATCCCCGATATTAGCTATCTCCTGCAGAAGAGACAAAAAGTCAGAGGAATAGTTATCACTCATGGTCATGAAGACCATATAGGCGCATTGCCCTACGTATTGAGTCAGCTTGACGTGCCCGTTTATGCTACCCGTTTCACACATGAGTTAATCGCTTTGAAGCTTAAGAACCGGAGAGTGAAAACTGAGCCAGAATTGAGGGTAGTCCCTTCAGATGGTCACATCTCTCTGGGCGCTTTTAATATAAAGTTTTTCTCTGTTTGCCATAGCATTCCCGATGCCGTAGGTCTGGTGATTGAAACGCCTCTGGGGATTATAGTACATAGCGGTGATTTCAAATTTGATCATACTCCTGTTATGGGGAAGGTTACTGATGTGGGGAGACTAGCTCTGGCGGGGAACAAAGGAGTATTGCTTCTTCTTTCCGATTCTACTTATGCTGAACTCCCCGGGTATGGTATTTCAGAAGCAGTGGTTAGCGAAACACTGGATAATATTGTGGCTGGAGCTCAGGGCAGGGTAATCATCACGACGTTTGCCTCTCTAGTTTCGCGCATTCAGCAAGTGATAGATGTTGCTGCCAAACATGATCGCCGCGTGGCTATTATAGGGAGGAGCATGAAGGAACTGGTCAAGGCGGCGATAGCTACAGACTATCTCCACATCCCCCCTGATGTCTTGGGCAACTTTGAGGATCTCAAGAGTCTACATCACAACCGCGTCGTTTTTTTAACCACAGGGAGTCAGGGGGAACCAACTTCAGCTCTGGTGCGCATAGCTAATAGGGATCGCCGCAGCCAGGTTCATATCGTTCCGGGAGATACGGTGATAATGTCGGCAACTCCCATACCTGGCAATGAAATGCTGGTTAATAGAACTATCGACGCGCTCTTTCATCAGGGAGCTAAGGTTATCTATGGAGAGACAGCACGCGTTCACGTTCATGGTCATGGTAGCCAGGAAGATTTGAAGCTCTTGCTTCAGTTGGTTAAGCCCAAATTCTTTATCCCCGTTCATGGAGAGTACCGACACCTGAGCTTGCATGCCATGCTAGCTCAGAGTGTAGGTATCCCCGGGAAAAACATCTTTGTTCTTGAGGATGGCGACATACTTGAGTTACAGAGTAATGGAGGAAAAGTTGTCGGCAAAGCTCCAGTGGGAGGAGAGATATGCGTCGATGGCTCTATAGTGAGTAGGATGGACGCAGGTGTTCTCCAGGAACGCAAACTGATTTCGCAGGAAGGAGTTGTTGCCGTTTCTGCCGTTATCGATTCTGAAAACGGGCAATTGAGGGGGAAACCACTCATTAAGATGAAGGGATTTATCGCTTCCTCTGAGAACCAGCACCTGGTTGAGCGAGGCCAGGATGTACTATTTGCTGCAATGAGTGACAACAAAAGAGTTCCTACTGAGGCGTATTTGCTCGATGCACA
>JAGYOV010000045.1 GCA_018399375.1 Dehalococcoidia bacterium | reverse complement strand
GGCAGCACCGTCCAGATCACGGTTATGATGTTGATGATCTTTACGGGCTCAATGGCGTTCTCGCAGATATTGGCTTTTACTGGTGCTACGGGGGGTCTGGTTCAGTTAGTTACAGGGCTACCACTGGTGCCCATAGCTATTCTGGTGTTGATGCAAATTATCCTGCTCTTGTTGGGTACCTTCATGGAGCCTATGGCTATAATGATGATTGCTCTTCCTGTCTATATGCCCATTGTGAATACTCTGGGGATCGATCCAATATGGTTTGGCACAATAATGCTTCTTAACATGGAAATGGCAACGCTGTCTCCTCCATTTGGACTGTCACTATTTGCCATGAAGGCAGTTGCTCCAAGCGATACGACGATGGGTGATGTATATAAAGCGGCCCTTCCATTCTGGGCTTTGCAGCTGCTAGTAATGTTGTTTATGATAGTGTTCCCTCCGATGGTGCTGTGGTTGCCCAGCATGATGGCTGCATAGTAAGTAACGTATATAGCAAGTAGCAAGATTTTGTAGCGAAAAAGGTTAGCTGGTAATCTGAGTTATTCGCTTTTGCTGCACAGCAGCGTTGAAAATGCGATGCTGCTTTAGCGGTAGCGGAATCTTTCCAGCCTAGACACTGCCGATGTGCTTGGTAGCGTTGCTGGATGAAGGAGGTGATGAGTGAAAAGAATAGGTGCGTTGTTTCCCTCTTCGGGCGTTTCGGAGTATGAAATTCAGAAGGTTTTGCCAGAGGGTTTTTCCCTTCACGTTACCAGGATCCCCATGAATATGCCTACCTATGAGGCGGAGTTGCATATGGCTGATACCGTGGAGCAGTCAGCTGCGCTGCTGGCGGATGCAAAGGTAGATATCATTGCGTTTGCCTGTACTGCCGGCAGCTTCGTTAAAGGTAAAGGCCATGATCGGGAGATAATGGATAGAATTACCATGGCCACCGGGGTGCCCTCGACGACGACTACTACAGCAGTGGTGGCAGGTTTGAGAGCACTGGGTATAAAGAAGCTGGTTATGGTGAGTCCATACAAGCAGGAGATGAATGAGCTGGAAAAGTCTTTTCTGGAGGTGGAGGGATTCGAAGTGCTGCGGCATAAAGGGTTGGAATTGCCAGATTGTCTGCAGCAGTATGAAATGGATCCCTCGGATTGGGGCGAATTGATCGAGGAAATGAAAGACCCCCGAGCTGATGGCTATTTCATTAGCTGTGGTGGCATAAGGGTGGTTGATGTTATAGGACAGAAGGAGCGCGATTTGGGTAAGCCGGTGATAAGCAGTAATCAGGCGCTGGTGTGGCATTGCCTGAGGAAAGTGGGTATGGAAGAAGATGTTGCTGGATTTGGTAGTCTGCTGAGAACTACGCTCAGAGCATAGATTTTGTGCTCTTTATGCTCCGGATTGGTGTAAGCTGATCCGGATGCCGGTCTATTATAGATTAGGGATTGATAGAAATGAATCGAGAAGAGCTGCACAATTTGGGTTTGTCGAAGTGGGATAGGTTGCGCGATGCTATCGATAGCGGGAATTGGGAGAAAGCCCTATCCCTGTTGAATAGTCTCCGAGATGGAGTGGGCAGGTTGGGTGATGCCAATATAGACTGGATTGATATGTTGCTTACATTATTGGCTGAGAAAGAAGGGGAGGAGGCTGTCTATCTCATAACGAAGGCGCACGATCTGCGCTTCCGCAGACGGTTATGGAAAGGAGTGAGTGCGGATGTTTTCTATGCTGATGTAGAAGAGAGGCTTAGGACTCTTTGTAATATATTGACTATAGCCCATGGCCTTGCAGTAGATGTTAGCGAGGACGAAGAGAAATTTGTGCTCAGTTTTGCCTGCGATACAGGTGGCAGGCTAATTGCCAGGGGTGATTGCGGAAAGACAGAGCAGGGATATCCCTGGTCTCATGGTGAGGAGGGGTTCTGCTATTACTGCAGCCACTGTGTGATCAGCTGGGAAATGGCGATGATTGACTCTCATGGATATCCCGCGTGGATTCCTCTGCCTCCAAAGCAACCCGGTGAGCGGTGCACCATACTTATGTACAAGGATCCAGTAAATATTCCTGAGAAGTATTATAGTATGCTGGGAAAAACTAAGAAGAAGGAGTTTTAATTGTTTCGAGAGGAATCTACGGTTTTGGCTAATGAGGAACTGGCACCGGGATTCTGGAAAATGCGACTGGTGGCTCCGGGAATTGCTGCAGCAACAAAACCAGGTCAGTTCATCAACATAAAGGTAACTCGCTGCAAAGATCCTCTCTTCCGCCGGCCCTTTACAGTTTTCAGATGTTCCGATTTTGGAGGCGGTAATACTGGTATTGAGTTAGTCTATGAGATCGTGGGTAGAGGTACTCGTGTGATGAGTGCCATGCGTAAAGGAGAGGGACTGGATCTTATTGGGCCATTGGGGCGAGGATTTGAACTTAGACATGATAAAAGGGTTCATATACTGGTTGGCAGCGGTGTTGGCTTGCCCGCTCTCTTTATGTTGGGGGAGGAGCTCTCTCTGGCGGCGGGAAGGCGTGAGCTCGAACTGGTCATTATGATCGACGCCAAGACGAAGAAACGCCTGATCTTGGAAGAGGAATTTAGGTCTCTAAATGGAAAAACCATGATTTCCATTCACGATGGCGGATATGACTATCATGGCTATGTAACAGAAATGCTGCGAACTTATATTGATGAGGAGGGAATTGCTGCCGATTGTGCTATCTATGCATGTGGTCCGGAATTGATGTTTAAAGCCATGGTCCCAATTTGCAGCCAGTATAACGTTCCTGCCCAAATATCTATGGAGAGAAATATGGGATGTGGTGTGGGGGCTTGCCTTTCCTGTGTATGCAGGGTTAATAAGGAAGCGGTGATGAAGTACAGGGATATTCGGTCTTCACATGTGCAATTTGAAGATGAGGGTAATTCAGGTTATGCTCTGGTTTGTCGCGATGGGCCCGTATTTAATATCGATGAGGTGATATTTGATGAGTAGTATCGTTGATGATACATCAGTTAATCTCTCTGTAAACCTGGGTAAGATTCAATTGAAAAATCCTGTTATGCCTGCCTCGGGTACGTTTGGATACGGAGAAGAGTTTGCCGATTTCATTAATCTAAATGATCTGGGTGCGGTTATCGTTAAGGGTACTACATTAAGGCCTCGTCTGGGCAGTTTTCAACACAGGCTGGTAGAGATACCCGGAGGTAGCCTTTGTTCTATCGGCATTCAGAATGTGGGAGTGGATAGATTTATCGCGGACAAATTGCCTTATCTGCGCCAGTTTAGAGTACCAGTAATAGTAAATATTGCTGGTGAAAGCGTCGAGGAGTTTGCCAGGGTAACTGAGATTCTCAGTAAAGCGGAGGGAGTCTCTGGTATAGAGATAAACATTTCCTGTCCCAATGTGAAGAAGGGGGGTATGCATTTTGGGGTAGATCCCGATGCCACATTTGCGGTAGTTCGGGCAGTGAGAAATGCGACTGATCTAACAGTTATGCCCAAGTTGACACCCAATGTAACTGACATCACGGCATTTGCTCGAGCCTGCGAGGAGGCTGGTGCCGATGCCATTTCGTTGATCAATGGTTTCGTTGGTATGTCCATCGATGTTAATTCGAAGAGGTCCAGGCTGGGCAAGAATTTAACTGGAGGCGTTACCGGGCCATGTATCAAGCCCCTCGCGTTGAGACTGGTGTGGCAGGTGGCTCAGGTTGTTAATGTGCCTGTAGTCGGTATTGGTGGCATAACCAGCGCGGAAGACGCACTGGAATTCATTCTGGCGGGAGCTTGTGCCGTTGAGGTAGGAACATATAATCTGGTGGACCCATGGGTGATGATTGAAATTATAGATGGCATTCGGTCTTATCTGATGGAGAAGAAGATAAGCGGCCTAAATGCAATTAGAGGAACTTTTGAAGCTTGAACAGAGGTCGAAAACAGTTTTATCGTGGAGGGACGTAAAGTGAAGATTTGGTATCAGAGTTCTACATCTCTCGGGCTTGATCCTATGTGGAGTCCCTATCTGGAGTCGTTGAGAAAACACGTTCAGGAAGTTGCTAGAGAGGGCACTGTGGTTGATGTCCATGGAGTTCAAGTTACGCACTCACTGGTAGAGCGCTCTCACTATGTCAAGTATCTCAACCAGGGACAAATAATAGACAATGCCATTGCTGCTGAGAAGGAAGCGTATGATGCCTTCTGCGTTGGGTGTACTCTGGATCCCGGATTTCTCGAAGTCAGGGAAGTTATCGGTATTCCGGTGGCTTTTTTGTCGGAAAGTTGTTTTCATCTGGCCACCATGCTGGCAGATAAGTTTTCTCTAATTTCCTATAACGCGGCAATAGTTCAAGCACTGGAGCAGAAGATAGGTCAATACGGATTGAAAGATCATTTTGTAAGTTGCAGTTTCTTCGATCTTTCCATGCAGGGGCTTATTCATGGTTTTGATGATCCGGATTCTATCATTGAGTCGGTACAGCGGGTTGGTCGAGAGGCTGTGGCGAAAGGGGCAGGTGTCTTGTTGACTGCCTGTAATATTCTAAATATGGTATTGGTCAAGTGGGGGGTCAAGGAAGTTGATGGAGTTCCCATTATGGATACTGCCGGAGCGCTGGTAAAGGTGGGAGAATTCATGGTGGATCTGAAGCAAGCGGGCATTTCTCGGAGTAAGCCTTTCTTATCGAGAGAAGATGTGGTGGATATAAGAAAGACTTATCTCGTGGAAGAATAGAGCTGGCACAGAAATTTACCTCCAGACATTAATTATATTCATCGTCTGGCAAGGCAGAAAAAAATGGGAGAAAATATCCATTTTTGGGGATAGGGGGCATTTTAGGTATTGACAGGGGGGAGGTTATTTTTATAGCATGATTAGCACGTTGTTATGTCGCTGGGGGATTTGGAGTTCCTTATAATGTAGACCAAGGAGGTGGTAATGGGTAGGGGGAGTGAATGTGGGAGATGTACGGACTCTTGTTCAGGTAGTGTTCTTACAGAAGGCAGCAGATTTTCAGGGGGATATTGCTGCTTTTTATGGTGGATATGATGGTATTGTTTTGTATCTGTAGAGTGTAGGGATATTGTTTACATATTATAAGGAAAGGAGGGTCAAGAACAGAGGCAAGAGAGAGGCATCTTAGATCCCAGGCAGTTTATTTTGTGGGTGGGAGTTAGATCAGGGGGATAGGTAAAGGAGAGAAGAGTTGAAAGGAAGTAAAGAAGGCACAGGAGCAGACAGAAGCAAGGAGGTTAAAGATTTATGAAGAAATGGGTAGTAGGTACGGATATAGGAGGAACGTTCACCGACATCATTGGGGTGAACATAGAGACTAAGGAGACGCGGAAGGCGAAGGTTCCCACGACGATACCGCAGTATGCTGATGGCATCATCAATGGATTGAAGAAGTGTGGCATAAAGGGGGAGGAGTGTTTATCGTTGCGGCATGGGGCGACCATATCGACCAATGCGGTATTGGAGAGGAAGGGAGCGAAGACGGCCTTAATAACGACGGAGGGATTTCGTGATGTGTTGGGAGGAGGGAGAGCGGAGAGGATATCGTGTTTTGAGCTTGACTGGGATCCGCCGCCGTTGATTGTACCGAGGAGGGATGTGTTAGGAGTGAGGGAGAGGATAGGGCCGTGGGGAGAGGTACTGGTACCTTTGAACGAAGATGATGTCAGGCTGGCGGCGCGCAAGTGTCGCAAGCGTGGTATAGAGTCGATAGCGATTTGTTACATGGACTCGTTCATGAACGTAGAGCATGAGAAGAGGACGAGGGAGATACTGGAGGAGGAGTTACCAGGAGTCGATGTGACAGTATCCTATGAGATTCGTCCTGAGATGCTGGAATTTGAGAGGACGACGACGACGGTATTGAACGCGTATGTTTCGCCGATACTGAAGAATTATCTGAACAATCTGTATACCAGGTTAGGCTCGGAGTGGAATTACAATGATCCCGTTTTGGTGACCACTGGTTCAGGAGGAGTGATGGGGCTTGATGAGGCGATGAAGCTTCCTGCGAGGACGTTTCATTCATCGCCGGTTTCTGGGGCGGTAGGATTTGCGGGATATCTGGGCAAGCTAGCCGGGTTTGACAACATCATAGCGTTTGAGACAGGTGGTACCACCAACAACGTATCGATGATCAAGAATGGAGCGCCTGCGCTGACCAATGAGTGGAAGATTTTATGGAACGTGCCCTGTTGTTTGAGGTCGGTGGACACGGTATACATGGGAGCGGGAGGAGGGAGCATAGGATGGGTTGACAAGGGAGGGATGTTGAATGTTGGGCCGCAGAGCCAGGGTTCGGTACCCGGGCCGGCGTGTTATGGTATGGGAGGAGAGGAAGCGACGAACACCGATGTCCAGATAGTGTTGGGCAGGATCAACCCTGACTACTTTTTGGGAGGGGAGATGAAAGTTGATGCGAGTCTTTCTTTCAAAGCGTTGCAGGAGAAGGTAGGGAACGTATATGGATGGGATGCCAAGGAGGCGGCGCAGAAGATGTACATGGTAGCCATGACCAACCTGATGGTAGCGATGAGGTTGCAGACGGTATCGCGTGGATGGGATCCGCGTGACTTTGCCCTCATTCCTTATGGAGGAGGAGGGGCCATGTACATATGCGATCTGGCGAGGGAGATGGGAGCGACCAACGTGGTAGTGCCGCCCTTGCCTGGATATGCATCGGCATTTGGAGCCATTCGCGTAGATGTGCGTCACGAGTTTACGCAGCCGGTATACAAGATAGAGAGTGAGTTAAATTACGATGAGTTAAACAAGCAGATGGATGATCTGGTTCAGGAAGGGATAAGAGTGCTGAAGAAGGAAGGGGTGAAAGAGAGCGACATGGTGCTGAGGCGGCTTATGGACATCAAGTACTTCAGCCAGAGCCGGTATTTCACGGTGGACATACCTGCTGGTCGGATCAACGATCTGAAAGATGCCACGGAGAATTTCCTTAAGGCCATGCAAGCGGAATATGGTTACACCATGCCGCCGGGCTATGTGCCGATGGAAGTTGTTGGGCTCAGGATTGAGGCCATAGGAGTTATTCCCAAGGGGGAGTTAGCTCCCATTGAGAGAAAAGGGAATTTGAAGGACGCTTTGAAGTCGCCGCGCGAGGTGTGGTTCAAGGATGCGGGATTTGTCAAGACGGACATCTACGAGCGAGAGAAGATGCCGATAGGTGCAACTTTTGAAGGTCCGGCCATTGTTGAGCAGCAGGACACCACGACAGTGATACCTCCGCGGACCAGGTGCAGGATTGATGAGTACGCGAACATCCTTATAGATGTTCTGAAATAGGAGGATAACATGGCTGAAAAAGAAAAGAAGGATTACAAGTTCGAGGTAAAAGAGGAACTGAAGGAGATCAAGGATCTCAAGATGGACCTCATTACGTTCGAGGTATTGAGGAACGCATTTGTTGCTGCCTGTTA
>JAGYOV010000044.1 GCA_018399375.1 Dehalococcoidia bacterium | reverse complement strand
CGCTCCCTCTATAGCGGGTCAAGATATGGCCAATCCCATTGCTACTATCATGAGCGTGGCCATGATGTTACAACACTCCTTGGAATTAAAAATAGAAGCTGCAGCTGTGGAAGGAGCAGTGTTTGCTGTATTGGAAGAGGGATATAGGACCAGCGATATAATGTCGGAGAATAAAATTAAGGTAGGGATGAATGAGATGGGTGGAGCAATTGTGGGAAGGATTTAACAGATAACAAACGATTGCCCTTCTGAAATATTTTCCAAGGAGGCACATTAAATTAAAAAGGTACAGATTTATGACACAACCTTGAGAGATGGGACCCAGCAAGAGGGGATTTCCTTTTCTGTAGAGGACAAGTTAAAGATATCTCAGAAATTGGATGAGATGGGGGTTGACTTCATTGAGGGAGGATGGCCTGGTTCCAATCCGAAGGACACTGAATTTTTCTCTAGAGCTGCGGGAGTGCATTTGAATAATGCCGCTATGGTCGCTTTTGGCAGCACAAGGCGCTTGGGAATCAGGGCAGAAGATGATGCTAATCTGAAGGCTCTTCTGGATGCTGGAACGAAGGTGGTTGCTATAGTAGGCAAGAGCTGGGATAAGCAGGTAATACAGGTTTTGGAGACTACCATGGAGGAAAATCTCGCCATGATTGTAGATTCAGTAGAATACCTTAAATCTCATGGCTTAAGGGTTTTCTTTGATGCGGAACACTTCTTCGATGGTTATAAATCAAATCCGGAGTATGCAGTTGAGGTAGTATCTCGGGCGGCAGCTTCTGGAGTTGATTGCGTTGTTTTGTGCGATACTAATGGAGGTAGTTTGCCTCAACAGGTATCACAGGCAATCAGGAGCGTTCGTGAAGCGACATCTGTTTCTCTAGGCATTCATGCCCACAATGATAGTGAACTCGCGGTAGCAAATTCTCTGGCTGCCATTGAAGAGGGAGTAATTCAGGTTCAGGGGACCATCAATAACTATGGTGAGCGCTGTGGCAATACTAATCTTTGTTCTATTATTCCTACCTTGAAGCTCAAAATGAAAATCGATTGCGTTACTGATGAACAGTTGACCCTGCTTAGTGATGTCTCTCACTTTGTTTCTGAAGTTGCCAATCAACCTCACTATAGTAGGCTTCCATATGTCGGCGCCAGTGCCTTTGCTCATAAGGGAGGCATACATGTATCCGGTTTAATGAAGTGGCAGGATAGCTACCAGCATATTGATCCTGGGCTGGTTGGCAACCGCCCTCACGTTATTATATCTGAACTGGCAGGCAAAGGAAGTGTAATTTACAAAGCTAGCGAACTTGGTTTACCCCCTCTCGGGAGTAGAGAAGTCGATAAGATTCTAAAGCAAATTAAAATGATGGAGAGGGAGGGCTTCCAATATGATACTGCAGAAGCTTCTTTTGAGCTCTTGCTCCATCGAGCGCAACCTGCCTATAAGGTTCCGTTTGAGCTAGTTGATTTCATGGTGATAGTAGAAAGCCATCGGCGTCTTCCTGTTAGTGGCAATAATGAGGAATTGCTGTCAGAAGCTACAATCAAGGTCAGAGTGGATGGGCGGGTGGTGCATACGGCTGCTGAGGGCAATGGCCCTGTAAATGCGTTGGATCAAGCTCTACGCAAGGCTTTACTGCAGTTTTATCCTGACCTGGTTGATGTAACTCTTACGGACTACAAGGTAAGAATTCTGGAAGAAACCGCAGGAACTGCTGCCAAAATTCGCGTGCTTATCGATTCCAGTAATGGCAGAGAACATTGGCGGACGGTGGGCAGTTCAACCAATATAATCGAGGCTAGCTGGCTGGCACTGGCAGATAGCATAGAATACTGGCTGGTAAAAAGGGGGAAATTTACCTAAGATCGATACATCCGGAATTTCCTCAGGAACTTGAAATTTGCTTCTCCTCCTGTAATTTTCCTTGTTGGTATTAACCTTTGATGACTCCTAGAGGCACCGTTCGGGCTACTTTTCTGGATATCCCGCTCTGGTGAACGACGTCAATTACGCTATTGATGTCTTTATAGGCCAGAGAAGCTTCTTCTGCTAGTGAGGAAATGTCTCCTGTCCTGACTGTAATATTTCGGTTCTGCATCTCGTGAAGTACATCTTCCCCTTTGATATTTCTCTTGGCTGCGCTGCGACTGAGTACTCTCCCTGCACCATGGCAGGTAGAGCCGAAAGTTTCTCCCATAGCTCTCTCTGTTCCTACTGCTATGAAGGAACAGCTCCCCATATCACCTGGAATGAGTACAGGTTGTCCTATTTCCTTATATCTTTGAGGGATATCTTCATGCCCTGGTGGAAATGACCTGGTAGCTCCTTTGCGATGTACGCACAATTGCAGTGACTGCCCGTTTACTATGTGTTTTTCTATCTTGGCAATGTTGTGAGCAACGTCATATATCTGGCTTATCTCAAGCTCTTCGGCGCTTCGACCGAATACTTTGCTGAAACTTTCTCTGGTCCAGTGAGTGATGCACTGGCGGTTGACCCAGGCATAATTGGCAGCACATGCCATAGCAGCCATATAATCTTTTCCCTCTCTGGAAGTGATTGGAGCGCAGGCGAGTTGCCGGTCAGGCAGTGCTAAGTTGTATTGGGCAACTGCCTTCTCCATGATGTGCAGGTGATCGGTACAAATCTGATGGCCAAAACCTCGCGAGCCTGTATGAATTAGGATCACTACTTGTTCTATTTCATTAATGCCCATAATGCTGGCGGCATGGGCATCGAATATTTCCTTTACTGACTGGATTTCGAGGAAATGGTTTCCTGATCCTAAGGTCCCCATTTGAGGTATGCCTCTCTTCACGGCTTTATCGCTTACCTTTTCTGGATCGGCTCCCTTTAAACAACCTTTTTCCTCTGTGGCTTCTAAATCATCATTAGATCCCATGCCCATCTTTACTGCCCAATGTGCTCCTTCAACCATCAAGTCCTTTAGTTCTTTCTGGCTCAACTTTATTTTCCCTGTGGAACCCAATCCCGAGGGAACATTATTGTAGAGCTCGTTGATCAATTGTTGGATTCTGGGTCTTACATCGTTTTCGTGTAAATTGGTACATAGCATCCTAACGCCACAGTTTATGTCATAGCCTACTCCTCCAGGTGAAATTACGCCATTTGCTAAATTAGTTGCTGCTACGCCTCCTATGGGAAATCCATAGCCCCAGTGGATGTCTGGCATGGCTAGGGCATATTTAACGATGCCTGGAAGGGAAGCGACATTGGCGACTTGTTCTGGGGTTTGTTCTTTGCAAATGGAAGATAACATTTCTTGGTTGGCATATATTATGCCGGGAACATTCATTCCCTCTTTATAGTCCTGGGGAATTTGCCAGCGATAGTTATCCAAGGAGATAAGTTTTCCTTGCCACTGGTTCATGATTTTCTCCTAGATATCAAAGATTATACTTGTCTTGTAGCCATGTCTGTCCGCAGTTATTTTCATCATGTAGTAAGTAGCAGCCTTGACTTCCCTTTTTATTCTATGCTTGGTGGAATCGAATTTTTCCCCTTTGCAGGTAGCTTTAAGGTGCCCCTTGGATAGAGTTTTAATTTCGAAGTTCTTAAACAGAAGTTGCTCGGCATCAAGGAGATAGATGAGCTCATTGAGCCAAGCGACGAGTAAACTTTCGTTGTCGCTATCATGCATTTCTATCTGGTGCTCTATCTTGGGTTCTATACTTGATGTATCGGTAATCAGATCGAATAGGCCTAGAGCTGCATTGGCAAAAAGCTGTTTAATAGTTGCTCCATAGGCGACGATACCTATATCAGCAGTATGATCGAGAACCTCAAAATCCCTTTTCACCACCCAGTATATCTATAAATTTGGGGCTTTTTGTTCGTCGAGGTAAAAATTTAGCTCTCGGTTTTCATCATTTTGTGTCGCTTGACACACGATCCCTTGTCGTATGAGCTGGGTTAAGGCCTCAACCTGCCCATCTCGGAGCAAGAAGGCGTGCTTGGCTTTGGAACGCAGGCCCATGTAAGATAGAGGTTTGGCCTTGTTCTCACTAACTGCTCCATTTTCACGAAATTTCTCTACGATGTACCTGACATTTTCTCGCAGGCGCTTGATTCTAACCCAAAACGCTAGCACGAGGAGCCCTATCAGGGCTGCAATAACAACTGAAGTCTCCATAAATACTACTCCATCCAAACCTATTATAGCAGAGGGATATTTCTTTTTGCACTTTGCTAGGGCCGATGCTACAATCTCTCAATGGTGTTTTTGGAATTGGCGCCCTGGGATTTCAGAGAGCGTTGAAGCCAGAGAAAATCGATGCTTTTGTTCGGCACGTTTTTGTGGGGGGAGTGGCAGTTTGTGCTTTTCGTGTGAGTAAACGCTTTTCTTGCTGTTAGCTTGTTGTGGGGGTTCATTAGATAGGGAGAGGTTCTAAATGTTAACTTTACCTGTAGACTACATGGGGTGTGCGCTATCTCTAGCAAGGTTATCTACAGGGTATAGTAGCCCCAATCCAGCGGTGGGTGCGATAGTTGCCAAGGAAGGATTTATCGTTGGCATGGGATATACACAACCTGTTGGTGGGGCTCATGCCGAGATAATGGCTCTCTACCAAGCGGGAGAGGCAGCCAGGAAATCAATCATGTATGTTACTCTGGAACCATGTTGCCATTATGGACGTACCCCTCCATGCACCAGAGCTATAATAGAAGCAGGAATATCAGAGGTACATATCGCTATGCTGGATCCCAACCCGCTGGTGTCAGGTCAAGGAGTAAAACAGCTCAATGATGCTCATATCAATACCTATGTGGGAGAAAGAAAACAAGAAGCTTATAAAATAAATGAAGCTTATGTTAAATATATCACTACTGAGCAGCCCTTTGTTATTGCCAAGTTTGCTGCTAGCCTTGATGGCAAAATAGCCACCAAGACAGGTGATTCTAAATGGATTACCAATAGTTATGCCAGAAGATGTGCACATATGTTGCGCAGTTCTGTAGATGCTATAGTTGTGGGAGTTGATACGGTTATTGCTGATAATCCTAGACTTACAAGCAGAAGTTGTGGGGGTAGGGGGGGGCTGAGAAAAGAGCAACCATTGCGAATTGTTATTGATAGTCATGGAAGAGTACCATTTGATTCTCGCATCTTCAGTTCTCCAGGCAATACTTTGCTCGCTGTATCAGAGTCACTGGGAAAGGAACGGAGGGAGCGATTGGCTCAAGTGGGAGCTGAAATAGTAGAATTGCCGGGAGAGGAAAAGTTGGTAGATCTCGGGAAGTTATTTCAGATGTTGGGGAAACGGAAGATAGTTAGCGTTCTGGTAGAGGGAGGGGGTAAGCTCCAGGGGTCTCTCTTTGATCAGCGGTTAGTAGATAAAGTGATGGCATTTATAGCGCCGATTATTATTGGTGGCAGCGAAGCTAGAACGGTGGTATGTGGGAGAGGGATTGATCGTGTAGTTGAGGCAGAGCATCTTAAAGAGGTCTCCGTCAGTCAATTTGGCGATAACGTATTGATCAGTGGATATACAACCAGTAGAGGGACTCTTTGAGTTGATAATATGTTTACAGGTATTGTTGAAGAAATGGGTATAATTAAGCAAACGAAGCCATGTTTGGTAATTGAAGCAAACGTGGTTGTTGAAGATATAAAAATGGGCGATAGCGTAGCGGTCAATGGAGTTTGCCTGACGGCTACCTCTGTTAATGCCAATTGCTTTAACGTCGATGTTATGCCTGAGACCTTGCATCGTTCCAATCTGGGGATGCTTCACTATGGTGACAAGGTTAATATAGAGCGAGCTCTAGCGGTAGGGGGACGCCTTGGAGGGCATTTTTTATCGGGGCATGTCGATGATACAGGAAAAGTAATCGGGGTGACTGTGGAAGGGAATGCTCGTATTATGAGGATCTCGGCGCCAGGGACGGTTATGGACTATATTGTCGACAAAGGATTTATAGGAGTCGATGGAACCAGCCTGACGATTGCTGGTTTCGATGATTTTTCCTTTACCGTATCTCTGGTGAGCTATACACTGAAGAATACTATTTTAGGGTGGAAGAAGCCAGGTGATATGGTTAATCTCGAAGCGGATGTTTTTGCCAAATATATCAAGAAGTTCAACAAATGCGAGAACCATGATCTGATGCTGGATTTTCTGGAATGATATAGATCTAGGGAGGGATTTTTGATGCTAGCTACTATTCCTGAAGTAATTGAAGAGATAAGGGGAGGCAGATTCGTCATAATTATCGATGATGAGGATCGGGAAAATGAAGGAGATCTGGCGATTGCTGCGGATAAGATTACTCCAGAGGCCATAAATTTCATGGCTGTGCATGCGCGTGGTTTGATCTGTTTACCTCTTACAGGGCAAAAGCTTGATGAATTGGGAGTGCCCTTGATGGTTCAAAATAACACTTCAAGCCACTGTACAGCCTTTACGGTGTCCATAGAAGCCAAGGATAATGTGACTACTGGTATTTCTGCATTTGATCGCGCTCAGACGATAAAAACAGCCATTGCTTCAGGAGCAAAACCAAGCGATCTGGTATCTCCGGGGCATGTATTCCCCCTTCGTGCTCGGGAGGGAGGCGTTCTGGTCAGGGCTGGTCATACAGAAGCAATAGTCGATTTATCCAGGATGGCAGGTCTTCAACCCGCCGGAGTTATATGTGAAATAATGAATAGCGATGGCACCATGGCGCGTTTACCTGCACTTGAAAAGATGGCTGACGAATATGGTTTTAAAATTGTATCCATCTCTGATTTGATTGCCTACCGGCGCAAGCATGAGAAATTGGTACACCGCGTTGCTGAAGCTAGCTTGCCTACCAGGCATGGAGAGTTTAATGTGATGGCTTACAGGAGCATTGTGGACAGCGATGAGCATGTAGTTTTAGTCAAAGGAGATATAACAGGTGAGTCTCCTGTGCTGGTTCGCGTTCATAGCGAATGTCTTACGGGGGATGTTTTTGGTAGTTTGAGGTGTGATTGTGGCGAGCAGTTGAATTTGGCGATGCAGATGATAGCAGCAGAAGGGCGTGGAATATTACTCTATATGAGACAGGAGGGAAGAGGTATTGGCCTGCATAATAAGGTTCGAGCTTATGCCCTTCAGGATGATGGGATGGATACGGTAGAGGCCAATGTCGCTTTGGGGTTTGCCCCCGATTTGAGAGATTATGGCATAGGAGCCCAGATTCTTGCTGATTTTGGTTTACATAAGATTAGGCTGCTTACGAATAATCCCAAGAAGGTGGTTGGGCTGGAAAGTTACGGTATAGAGATAGTAGAGATTGTGCCTTTGATTGTTCCTGCGAATCCTTATAGTAAGCATTACCTGGAAACTAAGAGAAAAAAGATGGGACATATACTTCCAGCCGCAGAGGGTGAAACAGAGTAGTCTTGGAATGTCTAAATTTCAAATAATTGGTGTTATGGCAGGGATATTTATACTCTCGCCAGAAGGAGAAAAC
>JAGYOV010000043.1 GCA_018399375.1 Dehalococcoidia bacterium | reverse complement strand
CATCTCTTAACCCCCTTCCCGCATCGGAAACCTGATTCTCAAGGGGAATCACGCAGTCGTTGAATCTCATTGTACCTTCGCTCCCTCCTCTCCAACTAATCCGCCCTAACTGCATATTTGAACTATATCCGGGTGTCCCCTTTTCTACCAGAAAGGATGCAAGCCCTTTAGCCCCCTTGCTCTTGTCCGTCTGCGCCACAACCAGCACAAGATCAGCTTCATATCCATTGGTGATGAAGATCTTATTGCCGTTGAGAACCCAATTGTTACCATCGCGCACGGCCATGGTTTCAATTCTGGTAGAGTCGCTACCGGCATTGGGCTCAACCACGGCTCCCGCAAAGATAGTATCGCCGGTGCATACACCAGGCAACCACTTCTTCTTTTGCTCTTCACTTCCAGCATCCAGCAAATTGGTCCCCGGTTGAATAGGACCACTGGTTGCCGCCTGCGTTACCGCCATACTGGCATAGCACAGCTGCTCCCAAATAACGCATGCTGTAATGTAGTCAAGCCCCAACCCCCCATATTCCTGGGGGAGATGAGGCGCCAGCAATCCGGATTGCCCCATCTTTTTTATCAGTCCGATATCGAATTTCTCTTCTCTTTCATTCTGTATCAAAGTGGGCAGTATTTCCTGCTCGGCAAATTTCTTGGCCATGTCGCGGAACATAACCTGTTCTTCAGTCAATTCAAAATCCATTCTTGTACCTCCAGCATAAGTCCTATTTCATTGTTTTCACTCGCTCTTTTGTACCAGCTCCATGAGAACACCTTTCGTTCCCTTGGGATGGAGAAAGACGCTCATACCTTCTGCTCCCGGCTTCGGAGTTCCAATGGATTCCAGTCCCTTGGATTTCATCCTCTCCAGATCGGCGTCAATATCATCTACTTCAAAACAAACGTGATGTATTCCCTCCCCTCGCTTTTCCAGGAACTTGGCCATTACGCTGTTCTCATTCAGAGGCTGTATTAGCTCCAGCGTAGCGTCGCCAACTTTTACCAAACTAACCCTGAGATCACCTTCATTCCCTCCAATAATTGGATCAGCGGGCTCAAGCCCCAAAATTGAGCGATAGAAATCCATGGTTTCTTCCAGGTTCTTTACCGCAAGCCCAAGATGGCTAATCTGTTTTATCATTTGTAACCTCCAAGCATATTATATCAATTTGCAGCGTCCTCATAGCTCTGGCTCTTCGTAACGCCCAAAGACCTTGGTGAAAATACTGCTCATCTCACCTATGGTAGCATAGGCCTCCACGCATTCAACCAGCCCGGGGATGGTATTGGCACTCTCGTCTCGAGCGATCTCCTCTAACCTCTTAAGGCTTGCCTGCACTTTCTCATTGTCCCTTTCTTTTTTCACCTTGGCCAGGTTAGCGAGCTGTTCCTCTTCAGCTCTTGCCCTTTTCTCAGGGTCATAAGGATCGGGCACCACTCTGTTAATGCTGATATCCAGCTCATGCTCACCAGTAAACTTGTTCAACCCCACAATAGTGGTCTCTCCATTTTCTATGGCCATCTGCTTTTCATAAGCCGCTTTCGCCAGTTCTCTGCTTACCCATCCCGAATCGACAGCGGCAGCCATACCACCCATCTTGTCAATTTGATCAATTATCGCAAAGGCTTCCTTTTCATATTTATCGGTCAGATACTCTACATAGTAAGAGCCAGCTAACGGATCGAGGACATCGCACAAACGGGCTTCATACATAATAATCCGAGCAGCATCCTGTTCAAGCTGGATAGCCTCCATGCTATGCCCCAATCCCAGCGCTTCATCATAGGGGGGATAACATGACGGTATATATCCTGCTAACGCTTCAGCAACGCCGCCTATGGTGGCACGCATCACGTTGTTTAGAGGTCTTTGCTTAACGCAGTTATCATGTCCCATAGTGCAACCACCAACATCCCTGTAAATCAGGCTCCTTTGGTCCTTAGCACCAAATCGCTCCTTCATAATTCTGGCCCACATACGGCGCGCTGCCCTAAGAACCGCCACTTCTTTCAACATTTCCATAGTACCACTCAAATCGTTGAAACTCATCAGAGGGCCTATGGCATCAATATCAAGCCCTGCATCCAACCCCAGTTGCACATAGGCAATAGCAGAGGATAAAGAAAATCCCAGAACCTGAGCCCTGGTTGCTCCTGCTTCCCTGGGGTGGTGGCCGCAAACGCTAACAGGATGTAGATGTGGCATCTCCTTAGCAGCCCACACGATAGTATCTCTCGTTAATCTCATCTGATGCGCAACCGGCCAGATCTGCGTTCCACGAGAGACATATTCCTTAAGATTGTCATTCTGGGGAGTACACCTCAGTTTATCCAGAGGAACCCCCCTCTTCTTCGCCAGAGCCACATACATGGCTACCAACGTGTTGGATTCAGGATTTATTGTCCATGCCGAGTTGATTTTATCTATCTCGGCAATACCCCTAAAGGGCTCATACAGTATCTCCCAGTCCCGGAAAGTATCTATCGCCACTCCCGTCTTGCCAACTTCTCCTCTCGCCTCAGGAGCATCGGAGTCATAGCCACATTGCGTAGGCAGATCCAATGCCAGGTTCAAACCGGGAGCTCTGCCATAGGAGATCATGGTGCTGTAGTACTCTGCTGTATCTGCAGCCGTACCATACCCTGAATATCGGCCAGCCCTTACCAATCCACCTCCAGACAGAGAATGCCCCCCTCCTACCGCTGGGCCAGCTCCAGGTGCCTGCGAGGCATATTTCCCAGCAGTGTAGGGATAATCACCAGGAAAGCCAACGTCCTTCAAGAAATCGAATTCCTTTACATCCAGCGGAGAATAATAGGTATTGGGGCTCTCAGCTGCCTTGAACCGCTGTAAAGTCTTCTTGAGCGTACCTTCTTCCCACTCTCTTCGTTTCTTTTCAATCTCTTTCAACTCTTCTTCACTAAACATTTTCGCATTTACCTCCTTTTAGGTCTTCATTGTTTCCGTTTCTGCCAGCCTTAAGTGAAAAGAAAAAGCTTTACTCAATATATGTGGCTCATGTCCACCAAGAGCTTCAGCTTCATGAAAATAATCCCAGAGAAGAGGCTTATAATCAGGATGAGCACACTCTTCTATTATCCTCATAGCGCGTTCTCGAGGATCCAGTCCCCTGAGATCCGCTAGTCCCTGTTCAGTTACTATTACATTTACTTCGTGTTCCGTGTGATCCACATGAGGGACCATAGGGACTATAGCAGAAATAGCCCCTTTCTTACTCACGGAAGGCGTCATGAATATGGAAAGATAGCCATTGCGGGAAAATTCTATCGATCCAGCTACGCCTGTCATGATGCGCGATCCTCCCACATGGCTGCTGTTCACATGCCCATAGATATCAACCTCTATGGCAGTATTTAGAGCAATGACTCCTAGCCTGCGAATAACTTCGGGGCTATTGACAATGTCTATCGGTCTAAGAATAAGTTTCTCTTTGTATCGTTCAACATTCTTTGCAAGCTTCTCGAGTGCATCTTTTGTGAAGAAAAGCCCCACCCCATCAGCAGCTTTTATCTTCCCACTATCGATCAAATCAAGTACACCATCATCAAGAAGAGCAGAATGTACTTC
This sequence comes from Dehalococcoidia bacterium, assembly GCA_018399375.1. Classification (GTDB taxonomy): domain Bacteria; phylum Chloroflexota; class Dehalococcoidia; order GIF9; family AB-539-J10; genus M55B177. The sequence continues at coordinate 3,920 of JAGYOV010000043.1, read as the reverse complement.
CAGGTTTTCAAACCTGGATCCATCCAGCTCGTTGAGGATAGCTCCACCCAACGCCCCCAACCCCGTCTGAAAAGGAAGGAGATTTTCCGGCAATCTCCCGTGCCTTTCCTCTTCATCAAAGAAGTTCACAACATTTTTGGCTATCGCTCTGCTCATTTCATCTATCGGAGCCCTGCCCGGCGCATTCACTTCTTTATCGGAAATGATAATCCCCTTAATCTTTTCTGGCGCCACCTCAATGTAAGGCACCCCGATCCGATCGCTCACGCTGATCAAGGGAATAGGTTTTCTATTGGGAGGCTCTTCGGGAATATAAATGTCATGAATGCCACTCAATTCCTGGGGCATATTCATATTTATCTCTATGATAACGTTATCAGCGTAGCGCAAAAAAGTAGCCTCATCCCCAACATTGATGGTGGGGACAACATGCCCTTCCTCAGTTACCTCTACTGCCTCAATAACAGCAAGATCGAGCTTCCCCAGTGATCCCTTTCTTACTTCAAGAGGAACCCAGGCTGCCCCCATATCAGAATAGTGAACCTTGCCCTTATTAGCCTCTTTAGCCAAGAGGGGATTTGCCTGGTGTGCCAGCCTTCTATTTAACAAACCCACTTCAACCAACTTCCCATCGATCGTCTGGCTAAGCGGCGCACAGGACCATATATCGACCTTAAAACTTTCACCTTGTTCTCCTCTTTTAGCGAGAGCTCCAAAAAAAGAGTCGGGGCAACCGGCAGTGGGTGTTCCACATGTCCCAATATGCATCCCATTCAATACTATCTTTGCTGCTTCTTCAGCAGACAAAACTTTCTCCCTCAGAGGAGCAAATTTGATCCTTTTTTCTACTGATGCTTTCATCATTATTTTCTCGATTTCACCTTCTTTAAAGCCTCTCTGGCGAGAGAAGCTACTTCTTTAGGCGTTTTAGCTACGGGAACTCCTGCTTTTTCCAGAGCCCTGACCTTAGAATCATATGAACCGCGGCCCCCTGTAATAATTGCCCCTGCATGGCCCATTGTCTTCCCTGGAGGAGCTGTCCTTCCTGCTATAATAGACACCACCGGCTTTGAGACATTGCTCTGTATGTATTCTGCCGCTTCCTCCTCACTGGTACGGCCAATCTCACCGATAAGAGTAATCACCTTGGTCTCAGGATCCTCTTCATATAGTTTCAGGATATCCACGAAGTTGCACCCGGTAACGGGATCTCCTCCTATGCCCAATGAAGAGGTCTCTCCAAGACCAGCTCTGGTAATCTCATCGCCCACTTGATAAGAGAAAGTTCCGCTGCGGGATACTATCCCCACCGGGCCCTTGCGATAGACGTCACCAGGGAAATACCCCATAGAGCACTCTTCAGCACTAATTATCCCGGGAGAATTGGGCCCTATCAGGATCGTCCCCGTCCCTTTGATAGCCTGCTTAACCATCATCATGTCCTTCACTGGCATCCTCTCTACAGCAACCACAATCAATTTAATTTCAGCATCGAGGGCTTCAAATATGGCCTCTTTAACAAAGGCTGGTGGGACAAATAAAATCGTGGCATCAATTTGATGAACCCTCACTGCCTCTCGCACCGTATTGTATATGGGAACACCCATGGTCTCACTACCACCCTTCCCCGGCGTAATACCTGCTACCACTTTAGTACCATATTCAACCATCCTCTCCGTGGCAAAACTTCCCAGCTTCCCCGTAATCCCTTGAGATAGAACTTTACTATCCTTGTTGATCAAAATACTCATTTTGAATGCCCTCCCAATTCGATTACTTTGCGTACCGCATCCTCAACCTCCGTTTCCAGATATAGATAGGGGGATTTAGAAGCTGACAATATCTTCATGCCTTCCTCTTTATAACGGCCATGGAGAGTAGCCACTATAGGAGTACGCAGGCTCTTCTCCTTCTCCATTTCATCAAGAGCTTCTATGACACCACTGGCGATCACATCACACCTTGGTCCTCCAGCAAATACATAAATTAGCAATGCAGTGACGTTGGGATTTTCAAAAACGATCTTCATGCCATTCTTGATAGCACTCGCCTGGGTTGCCCCTCCTCCAAGATCCAGGAAATTTGCAGGGCTGCTACTATATTCTCGCAGGAAGTCCATAGCAGACATAGTAAGTCCGGCTCCGTTGCTTATTATCCCAATGTTGCCATCTAGTAATACGTAGCTAAGTCCCAGTTCAGCAGCTCGCTCTTCAATAGTCCTGGCTGGGCGCTTGGGGAGTTCAGGATGCCTGGGAACAGCGCTATTATCAACATTGAACTTAGCATCAGCAGCAATAACTTTACCCTCACTCGTTATCACAAGCGGATTGATCTCGATAAGTTCTCCATCCATATCCCAGTACACCTGGTAGAGTCGCCGCGCTGCATTGATAATCCCATTTTGTAATTCTTGGGGAAGACCTGCTTGCTGTAGCTCAAATTGAACTTGGTAACCCATCAAGCCATATCTGGGATCAATAAAAACTTTTCTGATGGCCTCAGGCTTCTCAGCAGCCAGAACTTCAATCTCTACACCCCCTTCCGCACTGAACATTAGCAACGGACAACCTTTATCAGGATCAGTTATAATTCCAAGATAGAATTCCTTCTTTATATCCAGAGCTCTTTCAACCAGCACTTTCTCCACGGGCATGTCTTTGATCTTCATATTTAATATTTCAGTGGCCATGGCAAAAGCTTCGTCACTGGATTTGGGGAATTTCACCCCCCCCGCCTTCCCTCTCCCACCCGCCAACACCTGTGACTTCAAAACAACATTTCCCCCTAGATCTTCATATGCCTTCCGAGCTCCTTCTGCTGTATCAGCCACCACCCCCTCCGGAACAGGAATCCCTGCTTTCTTGAAAAATCCCTTAGCTTCAAATTCAAACAGTTTCATATTATCCTCCGCTAATCGCAGGAGCAACCTGCCAGTTCAAAGATGGGGCTTCTGACAAAAATATGCATCCTGATTTCAGCTTGACTATTTATTCTATTACGACTTAACGTTCTCCCGAATCCAATTGGCTATCTCCTTAATTGTAGAACCCTGGTCAAAGACAACATCAATTCCTTTCTCCTCCAAGAACGGGATGTCCTCATTAGGGATGTTGCCTCCCGCCATAATCAAGACTTTTTCCAACCCCTTTTTCTTCGCCAGATCAACCACCCTTGGAAGAAGCTCTTTATGCGCTCCAGAGAGAATGCTACAGGCTATCACATCCACTTCTTCCTTGATGGCTCGCTCTACTATCTCTTCAGGAGTCCTCCTGAGTCCAGTGTAGACAACATCCAATCCCTCTCCTCTCAACCCAAGGGTCAGGACCCTCGCTCCCCGCTCATGCCCATCCAACCCCGGTTTGGCAACGAGAACTTTAATTTTTTCTTTCATGATACCTCCTCAATATTTCTCGTCTTTTTGAGAGATCAAGAACTCTCTTTAAAATATCTCTGTTCCTATGCCTTTACAAACTTACTTGCCGTTCAGATTATAGATTCCAAATAACATTACTATTATAATATAATACAGCTATAGCTTGCCATTTAGCACTTGTCATAATAGTATGCCAGGCACATCCAAGCAGACAAAGCTCTCTACAGCTAGTATTCCCTTCAGATTATTAAACTCCACGAAGCATCCTTTTACAATTAATGTCAGTAGTACTAACAAGACACAGTCTGATAAAGGACGTCTCAACGAACGCAAAGTGGGCTACAGAAATCAACTGATTTACATATCGAAAAATCTGGGCCAAAGTTTGCTGTGGCAAGGAGTTACCCTTAGCAAAGCCCCTGATGAGACGGGTTGTTCCACAGATACGGCAACCAGAACACCTGTTGACAACAAGCATGGCCTCTCCTACTTGCGTTAACATGTAAAATACATCTCCTGCAGGTTTTCCGCTGCTCAAAGAGCATAA
>JAGYOV010000042.1 GCA_018399375.1 Dehalococcoidia bacterium | reverse complement strand
TATCAGCCAGAAACGCCCAGTTTAAAAGATAAGAAGAACTCAACAGAAAACCCCTACAAGACCGATCGCTATAATGTCACCACTCTCCACATAGCAGACTTCAACATCCACTCACATACAACGGTGCATCCAACCACAACCATGAGCGGCACACCAACTTGATAAACCCTAACCCAAGACGTTCCCCATGACATCAAGATACCACAGGAACAAAACAAATCTTGCAAAGAAACCACGGAATTAGAATAGATAACTCTGGCTATTATACACAACATCAATTTTGCACGCAACGTTGTGAATTGAACCCTCTAAAATGTATCCTATGTCAACCAGAAAATACAGCCTGACCAAAATTATCTACAAGGAGATCCAGCCCAATAGAAGAAGGGGAGAATGAATATGCATTGTTGGATCTCTCTCAAGTTATTTATCTGGCGGTGGAGCCTGTTATCTATTTGTGGTTCGCAAGCTAATGGGGAACATATTAATATCCTGAGCACTTCCAAAATATCCTCTAGCTGGTGAGAGGAAGATGAGAGCATGAATAATCCAAGGAACTCATCTTCTCCATATTCTAAGTGAGAACCTTATTTAACTAAACAATGATGGTTCTAAATTCACCAATGATGTCATGTATAAAATAATGACTTGGCACACCCCATGCCTATAGACCGCAACATTTAGCCCCAGATAAGGGGAGCAAAATTGCCATCGTATCCGATTATTACAGGTGACTTATGCGGCTACAGCCAGCTACATCAGTGATCTTTGGATTGAAGGCTGTGAGGGCTGGCACTCAGGGCAGAAGTAAGTGCCTCTACTTCGTACCATAATTCTCTGTATTGACGTACCGCAAACACGACATGCTTTGCCATACCTGTGAGCAACATTGAACTTAAACTGGGCCATTCCTATCTGACCACCCGGACGAATATAGGTATCCACGCTGGCACCTTTATTACTAATAGCTTGTTGAAGTATCTCCTTAATAGAAGAGCATAAACTCTGGACCTCTTCATGTGATAGTAAATCTGCCTTTCGCAAAGGGTGGATATGAGCTGCAAACAGGGATTCGTCAGCATACATGTTACCAATGCCAGCGATTATATTCTGATCCAGGAGCGCTGCCTTTATGGGAATACGATGCCTGCTCAAAGAACGCTCTAGAACTTCCGGCGTAAAGCTTTCATCCAGCGGTTCAGGTCCCAATTTCCCCGTTAGCTCACCAATAACCTTCACCAGTTTCATCGTGCCAAACCTGCGTGGATCGCGAAGCGTGAGATATTCCCCGCTGGAAAGACGAAATCTGGCTCTGGAGTAACGATCGATATTTCCTGAACCCAGCAACAGCGATCCTGTCATGCGAAAATGAATGGCCAGCGAATAACTGTTAGAAAGAAGGAAAATAAGGTACTTGCCCCGCCGCTCAATATTTTTTACCATTTGACCTTCTACCATGCGGCAGAATTTCTCTACGTTTATTCCACTTACCACCTTGCTATCGATAAGATCGACATGGATAACAGTAGCCCCCACGCAGGGCAAGAGCTCATTTTTGATTGTTTCCACTTCAGGCAACTCAGGCATTTCCCTAGACTAGTCTAGCATACCAAGCTATAATTACAATCGCTTTTGGCATAACAAAGGAGGGAATATGTACCAGATTTTAGCTCGAGAGGATCTCAGCACAGGCATACATCTGTTCAGAATAAAAGCTCCTGAGGTGGCCAGGAAAGCTCGACCAGGACAATTTGTCATCGTCAGGAATGGGGAGGAAGGAGAGCGCATTCCGCTGACCATCGCCGATTGGAACACAGAAGAAGGGAGCGTAACCATTGTCTTCATGGAGGTTGGCACTACCAGCAAAAAGCTAGCCAGACTAAAGACAGGTGATTATCTGACAAATTTCGTTGGGCCCCTGGGGCAACCGACGGAAATTGAAAAGTTCGGCACTGTAGTATGCGTCGCCGGTGGATTTGCCATTGCCACCATCGTTCCCATTGCCCGGGCAATGAAAAAAGCGGGAAACAAAGTTATCTCGATCATGGGATTTCGCACCAAAGATCTGGTATTCTGGGAAGACAGACTGGGTAGCGTAAGCGACGATCTCATAATAACCACCGATGATGGTTCATATAAGCGCAAAGGGCTGGTAACTGAGCCACTAAAAGAACTCCTTCAAGACGGAGGGGTCAACAGGGTTATTGCCATTGGCCCTACCATAATGATGAAATTTTGCTCACTGACGTCCAAACCTTTCGGGATCAAGACGATAGTCAGCCTCAATCCCATTATGGTAGATGGCACCGGCATGTGTGGCTGCTGCCGAGTTATCGTAGGCAATGAAACCAAATTTGCTTGTGTCGATGGACCGGACTTCGATGGGCATGAAGTGGACTGGGATTTACTTATAAATCGCCAGCGCACATATTTAAAGGAAGAAAAACAATCTCTGGAACTATGGGAGAAAAGCATATCATCTTAAAGGAGACGAACCATGTCGGAAAAACAAAAGTTAAACTTGAACAGGGTATCCATGCCGAAGCAAAAGCCCGAAGCAAGGGTGCATAACTTCAGCGAAGTAGCGTTAGGATATACTCAAGAGCAGGCACGCGAAGAAGCGAGCAGATGCATACAGTGCAAAAACCCAAAGTGCATGGAAGGCTGCCCTGTTGGCATTGATATTCCGGGGTTCATAAAGGCAATAGCTGAAGATGACTTACCCAGAGCAGCTCGAATACTCAAAGATAAGAACAGCCTCCCTGGCATCTGTGGCAGGGTATGTCCTCAGGAAACTCAGTGCGAGATGACCTGTGTTCTGGCCAAGAAAGGATCACCCATCGCTATAGGTCGCCTGGAGCGATATGTTGCTGATTGGGAACAGTCTCATCCCAAAGCCATAGAACAGAGAAAGGAAAACGTCAAACCCAGTAGCAAAAAAGTAGCCGTAATTGGCTCGGGGCCAGCCGGGTTGACCTGTGCCGCCGATTTAGCCAAGCTAGGCCATGAAGTTACCATCATGGAAGCGCTCCATGTAACCGGAGGAGTTTTAACCTATGGCATCCCTGAATTCAGATTGCCCAAAGAGATAGTCCGGCGAGAAGTTAATTATGTCGCATCATTGGGCGTAAAAATTAAACTCGATAACGTCATAGGCAAAATATCAACTGTAGATGAGCTTTTGCAGAATGGCTATGATGCAGTTTTCCTGGCGCCAGGAGCTGGCGCTCCGATGTTTTTAAACATCCCCGGCGAGAATCTCAGCGGCGTATATTCCGCTAATGAGTTTCTGACCCGAACCAACTTGATGAAGGCCTATCTTTTTCCGCAATATGATACACCGATACAAGTCGGGCAGAGAGTAGCTGTCTTTGGCGGCGGTAACGTAGCCATGGATGCTTCGCGGTGCGCTCTAAGGCTTGGAGCTAAAGAGGTCTACATCATATATCGACGGTCAGAGGTAGAGATGCCTGCCAGAGCTGAAGAGCGCGAGAACGCCAAGGAAGAAGGGGTAATTTTCAAGCTTCTATCAAATCCCAAGAGATTCATTGGTAACGAGCAAGGCAGAGTTACGAGCGTAGAGTTGTACGAGATGGAATTAGGAGAACCCGATGAAAGCGGGCGTCGCCGCCCCATCCCCAGGCCGGGAAGCGAATTCATTATGGACATAGATATAGCCATACCTGCTTTAGGAACGAAGCCCAACCCAATTATCCCCTCAAGTACCGCGGGCCTGGAGCTAACCAAATGGGGTACAGTTAAAACTGATGAAGCTACGGGAAGAACCAGTAAGGCCAGGGTATGGTGTGGAGGAGATATGGCCACCGGGTCAGCTACGGTTATCAGTGCTATGGGAGCTGCTAGAAGAGCCGCCAACGATATCCACGCCTTCCTCACCTCAAGAGAGGGATAAATAAATCTCTATGCTAGCTCTCCCCAATTCTTGCCCGCTTTAAGTGATACCTTGAGAGGTACACAGAGGTCCACAGCATGTGCCATGATCTCACTAGCCAGGGGGCACATAACATCAATTTCTCCCTCTGGAACTTCAAAAAGCAGCTCATCGTGAATCTGCAAGAGCATCTTGCTCTGCATAGTCCTCCTTTTCATTTCATCATAAAGATTGAGCATGGCGATCTTAATGATATCTGCTGAAGTGCCCTGTACCGGAGCATTTATCGCCATCCTCTCCGCTGCTTCTCTTATCATCCTGTTGGGGGAGTTGATCTCGGGCAGCAAACGACGCCGTCCCTTCAATGTCTGTACATAGCCCAATTTCCTGGCCTGCTCTTTAGTTTCCTCCAGGTATTTCTTTACTCCAGGATATCTGTCGAAGTAAAGCGCAATAAATTCAGAGGCCTCCGCCAGCGAAAAATTGGTCGCCTGCTCTAACCCATAGCTGCTCATGCCATAGACGACACCAAAATTAACTCTCTTGGCACTGTATCGCATCTCTGGTGTAACCTCCTCAAGAGCAACATTAAAGAGGCGTGAAGCCGTAGCTCTATGGATGTCCTCGTCATTAACAAAGGAAGCGACAAGCCCTTCATCCTGAGAAAGATGTGCCAGAACTCTCAGGTCTATTTGAGAATAATCAGCACTGAGCAACACATGCCCAGGTGAAGCTATGAAAGCCTGTCGTATTTTCCCACCCAATTCAGTCCTGGTGGGTATGTTCTGCAAATTAGGTTCAACAGAAGAAATTCTTCCCGTAGCTGTACTCACCTGACTGAGGGTAGTGTATATTCTACCCGTTTCCCTGTTGACAAGAGCAGGGAGCGCATCGACATACGTCGATTTTAGTTTACTCAGCTGACGATATTGCAATACTAAATCAACTACAGGGTGAACGCCTTTCAGCGACTCCAGAATGCGCGCTTCCGTAGAATAACCAGTCTTGGTTTTACGACCCGATGGCAAGTTCAGATTCTGAAATAGGACTTCTCCCAGTTGGCGCGGCGAATTTATATTGAAACGATAGCCAACGCTGTCGTATATTTTTACTTCTAGAGCTACTATATCTTTCTGCAAATTGCGAGAGAGATCACGGAGTAAACCAATATCCAGCACTATACCATTTCTCTCCATTTCCACCAGCACTTGAACGAGAGGCAACTCTATTTCATAGAAAACTTTTTCCAACTCCTTCTGACTTATTTCCTCTTGTAGCTTGCTTTTCAATTCCCAGATAACTCCGGCGCTTGTGGCAGCAGATTCAACAGCTTCATCCACAGAAAGAGGACCTATCAACTGGCCTCTTTTCCCCTGATTGCTACCGGGCTTCATCTCAAAGCCGAGTTTGTTAAAGGTTATTTCCTCAAGACTCAATTTCTTCTCCCCGAGGAGATGTGCTGCAATTATTACATCGAAACTCAAATTTTTTATCTCTATCCCCTGACTTACCAGCAACGATAGCAACTGCTTAGCATCATAAGAAATCTTACCCATGGAGGGATCTTCTATAACCAGTTTGATCCTGGAGGTCACCTCTCGAAGAGACATGTAATTAAAGGAAAATTTGCCGATCTCCAGTGGAATATAAAATAATTTGTCCTGAAAGGGTGATATAGTTAACCCATGAACATCCCCTTCTCCGAGCTCCACTCTGATGACAAATTCCTTCGCTGTATTTATTGAGTCTATGGCCCATTGCAATGCTATTTCATCTTCCACCACACTTTGCTCACCAGGATAAAAAGGATGTGGAGAGCGGGGCAACTCTTGCTCACCCAAATTCTGGGGCAGGCGATTAAGTAATCTGGCAAACTCCAGGTCCTGAAACAGATTGAATACTGTCGCGCGATCGTAATTATTTATCCTGCACTCTTCCAAATTCAATCTGATGGGGACATCCCTTACAATAGTAGTTAACTCTTTTCCCAGCAAAACCTGGTCTTTACCCAGCAGCAATGCATCCCGTATTCTCTGCGGCGCAACTTCCTCGATACGACTATAGATTTCCTCCACCGTGCCGAATTGTTGCAGCAGTCTAGCGGCAGTTTTCTGCCCTATACCAGAAACGCCCGGCACATTATCAGAGACGTCGCCGGTCAGCGCTTTGAGATCAGGAATAGCTTGCGGATCAACGCCCCACTTCTTCTTTATCATTTCGCTATCGTAGAGAACGGCGTCATTAAACTTCCGTCCGGGAACATACACCCTGACATTGGGAGATACGAGCTGGAGCATATCGTTGTCGGCGGTGATAATAGTAGTTTTAGCTCCCTGAGCATTGGCCTGTCGACTCAAAGTGCCCAGAATGTCATCTGCCTCAAATCCACTCACTTCGAAAATAGGGATATTGAAAGCCTCTACCACCTGATGTGAGCGAATTATCTGGCCTACCAACTCTGACGGCGTTCTGGGACGCTGTGCCTTATATTCCTCAAAAATCTTCTTCCTGAATGTGGGTGCGGGATAATCGAAAGCAACAACACAGTAAGTAGCTTCCATCTCTCGAAGCGCCTTAAGTAAAGTAGAGGTAAATCCATAAACGGCATTTACCATCTCTCCAGTCCTGGATACCGTCAGAGGGGGTAAGGCGTGGAAAGCGCGATGGATTAAGGCGTTGCCGTCGAGAAGTAGCAGAGATGCTCTTGCTTTTAGTTCCATTTATAATGTGGGCTCGCGTCCGCAACGGAGTTAAATTTATCTACCTGTTTTTATGAACGGGGTTTACATCTCCACGATAATCAGGAGCTGTGATATTGAACACCAGGCTTAATCTAGGATCAACCATCCTTGAACTACACCGTACTTCGATTTCTTCTAGAGAAGCACACATGGTAATTATTGTTGGGAGCATGGCATTATAGCGATAGTTTACTAACTGATACAACTTTTCCTGCGCCCACGGAGTGGTTGACTGTTGACCAAAATCATCAAGCACCAAAAGAGGCGCTGTCTTAATTTTCTCAAAAAACTTATCATAAGATACCTTGCTTTCCGCTCCGAAGGTAGAGCGCAGATGATCGAGAAGATCCGGAACTTCGATGAAAAAGACAGAAGTTCCTTTAGCCAGTTGATAATTAGCAATCGCAGCAGCCAGGTGCGTTTTGCCACAACCATTCAAACCCTGAAAGATCAGCCACCCTTCCGGGTTGGCAGCAAAGTCCTTAGCTAGTTGAAACGCTGTCCTCAGATTTTGGCGTTGCTCTAAAGATAAGTTCATTCGCTGGCAATCAAAGCTATCGAAGGTCATCTTCTTGATCATTTCCAGTTGTAAGGGAGATCGGTCCATCTCTGCTCCTGCAACAGGAATAATTGTAAATATCCGACAAAAATCCTCATCACACAGGTACTTATATAAACGTTCACCCTGAGCCTCTGCGGGCACATCGCTGGTAATGACAGTAGGCAAGCTAGAGTTGAAACGGTACTGGAAAAGCTGTTCCACCTTTTCTCTCGCCCAGGGAGTAGCATTTTCCATATTGAGATCATCGAGAACCAGTAATGGCGCATTTTTTACCCGCTCAAATAACTCGTCATAGTTCAGTTCTGATGAGGGGCTGAAAGCAGAGCGTAGGTGATCCAACAAGTCGGAAACG
>JAGYOV010000041.1 GCA_018399375.1 Dehalococcoidia bacterium | reverse complement strand
AGATCTCGGGTTATTTCTGGATAAATTAGAACATGAAAAGGAAGATCTTCAATGCCAGATGAAAATCAAACGACTCTGGCTCTGATGAAGCCCGGTAGGTCTGGAGTGGTGGTTGCCGTCATGGGCAAGCGGGGAATGGCTCACCGCCTGGGCGCTCTGGGTATCATTCCAGGGAAAAAGATAACAAAAGTCAGTTCTCTGTTCATGCGGGGCCCGGTTACCATTCTGGTCGATAGAGCCCAGATAGCCATCGGTTATGGTATGGCCAACAGGATACTCGTCAGGCTGGTTTGATAACAATGAAAGTTCTGCTGATGGGTAACCCCAATGTGGGCAAGAGTGTCCTGTTCCATCGCCTCACGGGTGTTCATGTCATCGCCTCCAATTATCCTGGGACTACGGTGGGCTATACCAGTGGATTCATGAAGCTGGCAGGCGAGAAGGTTGAAATCATTGATGTGCCTGGTACCTATACTCTGGAGCCCACTTCCCAGGTTGAAGAGATAGCATTGAAGATGCTTGATGAAGGGGATGTGGTTATCAATGTGGTCAATGCAACCAACCTGGAGAGGAATCTTTACCTTACTCTGCAGTTGATGGAAAGAGATGTTCCCGTGATAATAGCCCTGAACATGTGGGATGATACCAAGCATATGGGCATAAATGTCGACCTGGATAAGCTAAGGGAGATACTGAAAGTGCCCGTGATTCCCACCATTGCGGTAACCGGCGAAGGCGTTAAGGAACTGGTGGAACATATTCCAGCGGCGCGCTCTCATGTAATGCCTCTTCTCCCTGATGATAAGCGCTGGAGTGCCATCGGCAAAATTATCCAGCAAGTTCAGGTGATAACTCATCGCCATCATACCTGGCGGGAGCATCTGGCTGATGCTAGCGTAAAGCCTTTCACGGGCAGCTTGATTGCGCTTCTTATATTGGCCTGCAGTTTCTTTATCATCCGCTTTATTGGTGAGGGCCTCATAGGATACGTTTTCGATCCTCTGTTTGAGAATGCCTGGGCGCCTGTGCTCTTGAAGCTGAGTGGCTTGCTTGGAGGGGAAGGTTTCTTGCATAGCATCGTTATCGGCATGGTTTCTGGTGGAGAAATCGACTTCGTAGAGTCGTTTGGACTACTTTCCAGCGGATTGTATGTACCCATTGCCATGGTGTTACCGTATATCATAGCTTTTTACCTGGTGCTTGGTTTGCTGGAGGATACGGGATATCTGCCCCGATTGGCGATATTGATGGACTCCGCTATGCATCGCATGGGGTTGCACGGGTATGCCATTATCCCCACCCTGCTGGGACTGGGCTGCAATGTGCCTGCTATCCTGGCCACGCGCATTCTGGAAAGTAGAAGAGAGCAGTTCATTGCTGCAACACTGATCTCCATAGCCGTGCCCTGTAGTGCGTTGCAGGCTATGATTTTTGGGCTGGTTGGCGATTTTGGCCTGAAATACGTAGTTATCGTCTATGGCACGCTCTTTTTGGTCTGGGTCGTGCTGGGCATCATACTCAACCACAGCATCAAGGGATTCAGCCCCGAGTTACTTATAGAGATACCTCCCTACCGCCTGCCACCGTGGCGGACCGTTTTACAGAAGCTATGGCTGAGAGCCCGTAGCTTTCTGGCTGAGGCACTTCCCATATTTTTGGCAGCCATCGTGGTAATTAACGTGCTCTACACGCTGGGAGTGTTCGATGTCATCGCTAATTTTACTGCACCGGTGATAACGGGTGTCCTGGGGTTGCCTAAAGAGGCCATAACTTCTCTGGTAATTGGCTTTCTGCGCAAAGATGTTGCTCTGGGCATGCTAGCACCTCTATCGCTGACCGCCGGTCAAATGGTCGTGGGCAGCGTGGTGCTGGCGATGTTTTTCCCTTGTATTGCCACCTTCGTCGTTATGTTGAGACAACTGGGAACGCTCAACATGCTCAGGGCAACAGGCATTATGATAGCTTCTGCGTTGTTAGTAGGTGGCGTATTAAATCTTATCCTGTGAAGATGAAGGAACAGATATTGTCCACGCTTGGCTGGGCCAGAACAAAAATCTGCTCCCTCGCCCCTGCAGCATTTAGCTCCTCTTCAGCTACTGAAGTAGATGTCGCTGTAAAATATATCAGCCTTCGTACTTGAAGGATACTTTTACCTTGGCACGATAGGCGATAACTTTGCCTCCATCGATATGCATGTCGAGTTGGGCGACCTCAGCGATGCGAACATCGCGCAACGTTTCGCATGCCTTCTCTACCGCATTTGTTGCTGCCTTTTCCCATGATTCAGTGCTGCTTCCCACCAGTTCGATTACCTTGTAGATGCTCTCCATCTTGCCCTCCTTTTCTGCGCTCGTCCAGGCTTTTTCAACCTGCGAGCCCCTTAATTTCATTCCCCTCTCCGGATCGTTTCTCCGGAGTAGCAATGATCGCCATAGCTAACACTTTTATTTATTGGCACCTCTGAAAATAAAAGGGTTATGAGATGAATTATTTCTCTATCAGAAATCTTCAGTTGCTTATCACCAGCAGGTCTTTGACGTAGTGATGAACAGTATTTCGAAGGCCCGGAGGAATGATACTCTCTACCTCCCCATCTGCTATGATATCCACCGGTATTGGTTCGTGTTCTCTGATCAGATAGCTCAGGTACTCTTGTGCTGCGCTGGTAGCCTTGATCAGTGCTTCTTCTTCCGTATCTCCGCACGCATATAGACCCTTTAGAGCGGGGCAGTATGCATGACAGCCACCTTCACAGGATTCGACAATAACGCGCACCTTGAATTCAATGGCGGATTTCAGATTATTGGACATCGCACCCTCCTCACAATCCGGGGAGTTATTTTGCTATACCATTCTAGCTTAACCCAGAGTTGCCAATCTGTCAATAGCTATACTTCGTAAGATACAGGAGCTATTTGCTGGATATGATATGAAAAAGCAGTGCATGGAGAGGTAACTTAACCTGTTGACATTAATAATTGCACAATTGATAATTACTCTGGAAAATTACTCTTATAGAGGAAATTTCATCTGCAAAGGAGGTAGAGTTGAAAGTTTGTAACTATCATGAGGTAGAGGGGAAAGAGGAAATTCCTGGTGTAGTTAAACGCGTTGTTGCCGGCCCTGATGAGGGAGCGGACAATTTCGTCATGCGCGTCTTCGAGTTGCAGCCCAACAGCTCTACTCCATTGCATTCTCATAACTGGGAACATGAGATTTTCGTCCTTGCTGGATATGGAGCGATAAAGGGCGCAGATGGCGACGCAACACTGATCCAGGGCGATGTTGTCTTTGTCCCCGCCAATGAAGCGCATTGCCTGTACAATACTGGAGAGGAGATCTTTCGCTTTATCTGCGTTATACCAATGGTGGGTCACAGGTAAACAGTGGTGCTGTCAATATGTTTGGGTGCTACAAGAGCTAATCGAGAAAATAGTGCTCTGGTGGGCTTTTTTGTCGCGGCGTCTTGTGTGGTCCGGAAGAGTTCTTGCTGTTTAATGGATCAGGTCTGGTAACCATAGCACCACTTGTGGGAAGACCATCATTAATATCATCACTATGAAATCGATCGCCAGGAATGGCAAAGCTGCTCGGTAGATGTCTCCCATGGTGGTATCAGCGGGAGCTACTCCTTTCATAACAAAGAGACTGACTCCGAAAGGTGGAGTGGTACATGCCATTTCTACATTGAGGCACATCAGCGCTCCGAACCATATTGGATTGAATCCCAGAGCGGCAACGATGGGCATAAATATTGGCAGTGTAATCATCATCATGGAAGACTGTTCCATGAAGCAACCGAGTATGAGCACAAGGATCTGGCAGAAGAAAATGATGATGATGGGCGCCAATGGAGCACTTACGGCGACCTGCGTGAGAGCTTGAGTAGCACCGGAAAATCCCAGTACGGTTGCGAAAGCTCTGGATCCGACAAAAATCATGAAAATCATGGCCGTAACCTTGAGAGTGCCGAATCCTGTGTCCTTAACCAGCTTCCAGTTCAGCTTTTTGTATGCTGCAACCAGGATGAAACAACCGAGAGCTCCTGCGGCAGCCGATTCCGTAGGGCTGGCAATACCCAGAAGAATGAGTCCTATAACCAGAAATATTATGAACCCTATCGGTAGCACATAACGTGCAGTATCTCCCAGCTTCTTCGATAGAGCAACATGAGCTACCTCGTAGGGAGGAGCGATGGAAGGTTGTAATTTGCACCTGACTACAATGTATATAGAATATAAGACGGCCATGATCAAGCCGGGAACGATAATGGCCATCAGGAGGCCACCTACGGAGATCTCAGCTATAGTAGCTAGAATTACGCCTAAAGCGCTTGGGGGGACCATTATAGCTAGTCCTGAACTGCCCAGAATGGGGCCTATGCTCATGGACTTTGCATAGCCGCGCCTTTCCACTTCTGGCGTTAAGACAGTTCCCAGCAATGCTGTACTGGCCATGGCGGCGCCACTCAACGTGGAAAATAAAGCTCCTGCGAGAATTGCCAGCAAACCGAGCCGCCCTGGCAGTGCTCCCAACCAGCTCTCAAGAGCATCGATGATTTTGAAAGCTACTTTCGACTGAAACATTACCTCGCCCATCAGGATAAACATTGGTACAGGGAGCAAGGTAAAAGTTGTTACCGAAGCCTGCATGCTCAGGACGCATTGTTTTAGCCCCGTTCCGCCGCCCCAGAATACATATGCTCCTGCCATTGTAACCACTATGAATGCGAAGGCAACGGGTAAACCTAGCAGTGTTAATGCTATGAAACCTCCTACAAAAACGAGAAGAATCGCCCACCATTCCATTACTGTTCACCTCGCGTAACAAAGAGGCAGTGCATTTACGCGCTTTCTCCTCCTGCTTTCCACAACTTCAGATGGTCCCAGCCTCTCCTCAAGCATTGAAGCAAGAGAAGAAGACTGCCTATGGGAATGACGATAATTATAGCTGCCCTGGGGAGCTCCAGTATCGTGGGGGTCAAGACGCCGCGTTGTATAAAATCGATGGTGATGTCAGTGCCATACCAGATCATGACAACTGAAAGAGCTGCTCCAATAATAGAAACGATTATGCTGAACAGGTTCTGAACTCTTGGAGTAAACCGGACAAACAATAAGTCTATCGTTACATGTCCTTCCTCTCTTAGTAGCCAGGCTGTTGCCAGGAAAGTCATGTACAGCAAAAGGATGGAAGTGATTTCTACCACCCATCTTATCGGCATATGTAAGAAGTATCTAAATACGATCTCAGCACAGACAGCGAACATCATGAAATAGACGATGGCAATGGCGATCCCGGCGCAGGTGTTCAGAACGTGGTCGAAAGTCTTTCCAACTTGCACTGTCTGTTTCATATTACTCAATATGTATTAGCTATCACGGCTTCAACTTGTAAAGCGGGAAACCACAAGGTAGCCACGGAGGTATTTCTCCGTGGCTTTAACCTCTAACGTCTCCTCAATTATAGCTCAAGCGGCTAGTTCTCAAAGCTCTTTTACTTAAAGTGCATCTATGGATGATAGCTCTTTTAATTTCTCATAGGTAACGGGATCAATTGATTCTTCCAGAGAAGCCCATGTAGCATCATAGGAAAGCTGAACGAATCTTTCTGCATCATCTTCTGAGAACGTGAGGAACTCTACGCCCGCATCCTGCAACAACTCCCTCTCTTCCATATACGTTTGTCCCCAGTGCTCATATGCCCAGTGTTCCAGATCCAGTGAGGTTTCTATTAGCAGGTCCTGCTGCTCTTTGGAAAGACTGTCCCATTTATCTCCATTCATGACACTGAGCATCTCTCCCCGGAAGAAAGGATGGTCAATGGTGTAATCGGTTACCTCTGCCAGACCCATTTCGTATGTGCCCGCGTAGAGTGGCCAGCCAAAGCCATCAATGACTCCACGCTCCATGCCCGTGTATATCTCCGGGCCTGACATGGTGATCGGCTCGATGCCCAAGGCTTCCATAAAGGGAATGAACATCGGTACGCAGCGCATTTGTTGTCCATCTAGATCCTCAGGAGTTTCAACTTCTATGTTGGTAAAGAGGTGACACGGCGTATTGTAACCACCACCATGATTTCCAATGTAGCGTAGTCCGACTCCATCCCATATCTCAACCAGGTAGTCATACAGACCCGTTGTCCTGTCATCCCATGGTTCATACTCTACCAGGACGCTGGCTGAGGCCGCAGGCAGTATTCCTGAGTAATAGTTGCCTGCAGCGAAGTGGATATCGAAGACGCCACTTCTCACTGCTTCCATCTGCTCGAATGTTTCAACTGTTTCTGGTCCACCTATGTAATTCAAGACAATGCTGCCTTCAGACCTTTCGTTGATCTCTTCGACGTACCAGTGCACGATGTCAGAACACAGATGGCTGGGAGGTAAGAATGAAACCACCTTGAGTTCCACTGGTTCAGGGGGTGTTTCTGTAGGCGAGGGTGATGGTGAAGGTGAGGGTGAGGGCGATGGTGAGGGTGAAGCTGGAGATGTACAACCTCCAACAACCAGACCTATTAGCAACATGGCCGAGATAAGTCCTAACAGGATCCTGTGCTTCATATGACGGACCTCCTTAATTTATTTTATCTACCTGCAACACAACGCAAGATATCCCTCTCGCGACTATTAATTGTTCCCTTCTGCCATACTATTTCTACAGTGGAATTTTACTCTTGAGTAGACAGATTGACAAGCGAAGCAAGGCCTTTGATACGAGCGATATTGGAGTCCACCAGCTTTTGAAGATGCTCTATATCTCCTTCATTTACGTGGGAGAAACGCCCTGTCAACGCAACCAGTTGTGATATTGGCTTGGGCTTGGTGATTCCCTTAGTTATGCGTATGTTGCCATGTTCAGCTTCCCAGAGGGGGAAGAAATTTGTCTCCACAGCGATTCTGGAAATCTCGATGGCACTATCCAGAGATGATCTCCAACCGGTGGGGCATGGTGAGTAAAGATGTATATAGGACATGCCATCCTTAACGGACATTGCTTTTTGTAGTTTCTTAGCATAGTCCTCCAAATAGGCGACAGTAGCCGTAGCCACATAAGAAATTCCATGGTCCAGCATAATTAGCGGCATATTCTTGCTGTTTTCTCCCTTGCCATGCACCATCTCTCCTACCGGGCTGGTAGTTGTCCATGCTCCAAAGGGAGTGGTACCGCTTCTCTGAATGCCAGTGTTCATATAACCTTCGTTATCATAGCAAATGTAAATGATGTTTTCTCCTCTTTCAGCTGCACCAGATAGCGACTGAAAGCCTACATCAGACGTGGCTCCATCTCCAACGAATGCCACAACGTTAACTTCTCTCTGCTTTAACTTATAATATCTCTTGATCCCCGTTAGGACGGAAGCTGTGTTGGTTAGAAGTGAGCTCACGCACGCCACTCTCGTTCCTACCTGGGTATCGAGTCCCATGAGGGTGGTGGCCAGACATCCAGGAGCGGTGAAAAGAATGGTGTTTTTCCCCAGAATCCGCAATGAAAACCTGAGTCCCAGTTCAGCGGGGCATCCAGCGCAGAGGGTTGCTCCCGGCGTAAACAAATCGTCATCGTGCAGATAGCTTCGAACGGGCTCATTGTTGACATAGCTAAGGACATCATAGGGGCATGCTTCAACGCATTTCGGAGATCCATCACACATATCGCACTTTAATGATTGG
>JAGYOV010000040.1 GCA_018399375.1 Dehalococcoidia bacterium | reverse complement strand
TCTTGTAGTTTTCCTGGCGCGTGGAGCAGAGTGCTGGTAAATAAACGTTCTCCAGGGTTGTCAATTCGCCCAGGAGAGAGTACTCCTGGAAAACATATCCCAGCTTTTCTAAACGGAACCTGGCTTTCTCCTGCTCTTTCATTTTCAGTGCGTCAACGCCATCGATGTAAATATCGCCGCCGGAAGGCATGTCCAGTAGTCCGAGGGCATGCAATAGAGTGGACTTTCCTGAGCCGCTTCTCCCCATGATGGCCACGAACTCGCCGTTCCTGATTTCCAGATCAACTCCACTTAGCGCACGCGTGGTTGATAAACCCTGCCCGTAAAATTTTTGTAAGTTTCGCGCTACTATCATTTTATTAGCTCCCCCATATGGTCTTGATAATGCTTTGCTTCATCATAGCCCATGCAGGGATAAGGCCTGCCAGTATGGCAGCTAGTATCAGGCCTATGGTAGAGGCTCCCGTGGTCAGAGGCTGCACTGTTAAGCTCACTAACCCTATGGGCAGATCGATCGGGTTACTGATGAAGTAGGGAAGAAGCAGGAAACGGACGATGAGCCAGCCGAATAGCACGCCGAGAGTGGCATAGAACAGTGCCTGGAAAAGGTAGGACGCAATGATGGTGCCCTGAGCAATGCCAATGGCGCGCATTATCCCTATCTGCCGCTTCTTGCTGATCACGTTAATGTAAATCACGATAAACATTACGATACCGGCAACTATTAGCCCAACGCCGTTGATGAGCGAGCCGATGATCTCAAAGGTTGCAATTGTGTCCCTCATGGCTCCACCATATTCGTGCCAGCTGCGAATTTCTCCCTGGATGCCCATAGCTTTAAGTTCTCTGATAACTTCACCTTCTTCCACGTCAGGTGTCGTCTTGACCAGTACTTCACTGGCCCTGTCGTAAAATGTGCCTCTACCCAGAACAGAGGCCATCTCTCTCAGAGTTACGAAGGCCAGATTGTCCGCGCGCGCCTTTTCCCTTGTGCGAAAAACACCCTTGACCATGTATTCTCGCTGTATTCCATTGGGATAGCTAAGACGCACCTTGTCGCCAATGTTTACTCCTCCCAGAGTGAGAAACTGTTCATTTTGGGCAGCTTCTCCTCCCGCTATTTCTATGCCCAGCACAATTTTATCTCTATCGCTTTCTTCCAGGTAGCTCCCTGCGATGATCTGGTCATGAACGATGGTTACGCCGGCTTCTTTTTCCGGGTTGATGCCAATGACCTCCCAGGTGCCACTCTTGCCCCTATCCATTTGGGATTCTTTTTCCTCCCATCTATATTCGAAGAAGGCACTGTTGTTCAGGTGGGGTGAGACACATGATACGCCGTGCACCTGCTCCGCTTTTGCCTCCAGCTGACTTACGTGGTCGATATAGTATTCGTTCTTGGGAGGACTGATGATTACATTGGAAAATACTGCATTGATCAATTGTTCGTCCATGGTGTGCATGACACCAGTGATAAGAGATGAGGTAAAAATGAGATTAACGAAGCTGAAAGACATGACCAGGACGAGCAGGATAGGGACCCATCTGTTACCCTTGATGATTGATTTAAAAGCCAGGAACAGGGATATTGCAAGGTTGCCTGCTACCGATTTTGCCGATATATATTTCATCTTTTCTCTGTTACCTTGCTGCCTGTACTAATTCTTTGTGAAATGTTGAGTGTTGGAGATTTTCATTCCGCTGCTTCTCTGTGTGATAGCCTCTAACTTAACAAATTAGCATTCTGAGTTGTTACGTATGTTGCGTATATGGTGAAAGTATATTCTCAGATCTCCTCTTTGACAATTCAGGGCATGCGCTCGCGGTACAGTATGATATTTTTACCATTCTATACCGTTGCTCTCTGGAGGTATAACAAGTCGTGAGAATGTATATTGTTTGGCTGTCTGTATAGAAAGAAGGAAGGAGAGGAAGAGCTCTGTTTTCCCTCTCCTTCCCGGTATGTTGCTCTACCACAGGAGGTTATTTTTACTCATGGAAGAACGCCGCTCTGGAAGTGAAAGTTGAGAGTAAATTCTATGATGCCGTTGTTGCCAAGGTGTTGCGTCGGCGAAGGTGAAATGCTTTCCAGCACGCACTGGTGAGGTCCTCCCGAAGTGTAAGACAGGGAATAAGTGCCGGCTGGCCCTGTGAACTGACCGGGCACATAAGAACCAGAGTCGGTAATGGGTCCATGCAAGGTGTAGCGGACTTCTCCCTGCCATGGTTCGCCATCGATGTTGGCTGTGACGTTTATGATGCCGCCACCTTGTGAGTGGAAGTTCATGGTAAAGGTGATGGTATCACCGGGATTGGCGTACTGGCTTGGTTCAGGTGAAATTCTGCCCAGCTCAGCTCCCTCTGGGCCTCCAGAAAGGTAATGCAGAGAGTAGCTCCCCGGCGGCACGCTGCCAAGAGTGTTGGGGACGCTGGCACCAGAGCCGGAGTAATGTCCTTCGATAGCATAGTTGACCTCGCCAGACCATGGCTGGCCATCGAGAGTAGCATTTACTCTTATGGCGCAGTTGGATTGCGTGTGGAAGTTAAAAGTATAGGTTATGACACCATTGTGGCTTACGGTTTGTGAAGATGATGGGGAGACGTCCCACAGGGTTGCGCCGCTGGGACCACCCGAGCGATAGTGTATGGTGTATGACCCTTGTGGTAGGTCGCTAAAGCTGTCAGGAACGTAGGAGCTGGAATCATCGTATGGACCGCTTATGGTGTACTTAATGTTCCCTGACCAGTTTCTACCATCAAGCGTGGTTTTGACATTTATGGTGCTGGAGGTTTGAGAATGGAAGTTGAGGGTGAAGGTAATGCTTCCGCTGCCGGATAAGGTTTGAGATGTGGAAGGAGAGATCTCTGCCAGGATTGCGCCACTAGGGCCACCAGAGCGGAAGCTTATAGTATAGATTCCCTGTGGCAGGTTGTCGAAGGTCTGGGGCACGGATGAAAGAGCATCTGCATATGGGCCACTTATGCTGTAGTGTACTCTGCCGGACCATGGATCTCCATCGAGGGTCGCCTTGACTTTTACTGTGCCAGGCACCCTCGAAACGAAATTGAGAGTGAAGGTAATGGTGCCATCTGCTGCTAGCGTTTGGGTTGCCGATGGTGCAATGTTATCCAGCGCAGCTTCTGAAGGGCCACCGGAGTTATATCCAAGAGTATAGCTTCCCGGAGTCAGTCCGCTGAAATTCTGGGTTACGGAAGTGCCGCTTTGCTGGTCCGGTCCGCTCAGGGCGTAATCAATGTTGCCCGACCACGGCTGGCCATCCAGGGTGGCCTTTATCGTCGCGGTACCCCCCTCCGATGGAGTATTAAAGGACCAGCATGGCGTCCAATCGCTGGTTTGGCTTGTCTTACTGGCATTTACTCTCCAGTAATATGACTGGTTATTTTTTATCTTGCCAGAAGGTATTGTATAGCTTGGATCCGGTAGGGCAGACTGATCGATAACGAGGTCATTGAAGTTGCTATCGCTGGCTACCTGGAGGCGGAAGGAGACATGCGATTCGTTGCAATTCCATGCCAGAATTGGTGTTAGCGAAGAGATCGAGCTGCCATTTGATGGAGATTGCAGAGTAATCTGAAGGGGAGTAGATGGAATTAGAGTACACCCTGCCAGTGAAAAGAGAGTAAGCGATACTATCAGCAGCACCAGCGCGCATTTTTTCATCATGATATTTGCCTCCTGGGTTTTTTAAAATTTCTTTCCTTTTTGCGTGAACGCCATATTAAAATTCGATGGCAAATTTGCCGTTCCGATATAACAAATCATCATCTACCCATATTTCTCCCTCCTCGCGTAGATTGCAGATCATATCCCAGTGAATTGCCGATTCGTTTTTGCTGCCCGTCTCAGGATAACCTGCTCCCATTTAGATGAATTCTATCAATTCGTTGAGACCGTTGATTTTGGGGTAGGTGGTCGTTTCTTTCAATTCACCGCGATCCAGAAGCACGCCTTGCATACCAGCTGCATTGGCGCCCTCTACATCGATCTGATACTGGTCCCCAACGTAAATTGCCTCGTTGGGATTTACCTCAGCCTGTCTGAGAGCTTCTCGAAATATTTCCGGGTGGGGTTTGCCGATCCCCACGTCCTGTGAGGTTACAACTATCTGGAGCAGTGCTGACAGACCAAGCTCCTGACAAAGAGGTGTTATGTCGCTATCTACATTGGAAATCAGGCCAAGGATAAGCCCCTTTTCTCTCAGGAGAGTTAGAGTAGGCTCAACATCATCAAACAGTACCTTTCTGGAATCAAATTGCTGCATCTTTCTGGTAACTTCTCTGATTAATTGCTGCGATGCATCTACTCCCGCTTCCTTGAGTAAGCAATCCTGGTACCGGAGGTAGAGATCGAGCTTCTCCTCCGTTGTTCGCTTGTTCCATGATAGCCGGGCGAGGTCTGTATACAGGAGTTCATCAGCTATGAAAATCGCGCGGCGTATCTTCTCCAGTGGCACTTCTATACCATGATCTCTGAGTACGTCTTGCTCGATCTTTTCACGGGGCGGGTCGTAGTGTATCAGGGTCTGATAAAGGTCAAAAAACACTGCTTTAATCATCCGTTCACCTTCGATCCTGTCAGATATTTTCTTCTGGCACCTTGCGTTTCTCTTCGGCGCTTCGTGTCCTCATTATATCGCAGAGTGAGGAATTATACACGCGAAGATCAATCAAAGTTAACAGTTATGCTGCATTTCTGTCCGCGGCTCTGTATTTCATGGCGAGATTGCGCTACAATTGCCTTTCCCTGTGCAGGAGTAAAAGGTTGTGCTGGTTTTCTACGTTGAGATGATGGTTGCTCCAAACAGATGAAATATATGCCGGAATGCTATTTATAGATGGAAGGTCAGCGAGAAAGTAAATTGAATAAGGGTAAAAGTAAGATCTTCTATGGTTGGGTCATTTTGGCCGTAGCTTTTATATCTATAATACTCACCTATGCTGTCAGAAACTCCTTTTCAGTTTTTTATCCCGCCATTGTAGAGGAGTTTGGTTGGGGCAGGGGTGATACGGCAGTGATGTTTTCTCTTGCCATTCTGGTATATGGCCTGAGCGCTCCCCTGGCGGGAATGTTGATAGATAGGTTTGAGCCAAGGCTGGTTTTAACTATAGGAGCTGTCGTTGTGGGGACAGGCGTAGCGCTGTGCAGTACGGCTACAGCTCAGTGGCATTTTTACCTTATATATGGTCTCATGGTAGCTATAGGGCTGAGCGTCATGGGGTGGAATCCCATGACCACTATAGTAGCCAACTGGTTTGTGAGAAAGCGTGGTCTGGCATTAGGAGTCCTGGGAGCTGCCTTCGGTGGCAGCATGGTATTTGGGTACCTGTCTCAATTCCTCATCTCTAACTTTGGCTGGCGCAATGCTTACATCATGATAGGCATTGCCGTTGTCGTTGTTACCGCGCCTATCTGTGCAGTATTTATGAGGCGCAGTCCTGGTGGGGATATGGAGCTTATGGATGGCGTGCAGGAGAAACCACGCTCATCCCTGGAGAAAAGTAAATTCGCTAATTCAGCGTATCCTGCGGTGAGTAGCAAGGAAATATGGAGCAGCACGGGCTGGACGCTTGCGCGTGCACTGAGAAACCGTCAGTTCTGGTTGCTTTTCCTGACCGCCTTTCTTCTTCTTGGAGTGGCGCAACAAATAGCAGTGGCACATCAGGTTTACTTCTTTATAGATGCCGGTTACACTCCTCTGGCAGCTGCTACCATGTATAGCTCATTTGGCATCGCCTTCGTTGCCGGGACCTTTTGCAGCTCCCTCTCGGATTATCTGGGAAGGGAAAAAATCTTCATCCCTGCCTGTATTCTGGGCGCAGCAGCTTCCAGCTTGCTGTTTCTGATAGAAGATACTTCTCAACCCTGGATGCCCTTTCTTTTTGCTATTTGCGGTGGTCTGGGCTTTGGTGCCACGGGTCCTCTTTTCTACGCCGTAGTAGCAGATCTTTTCCATGGAAAAAATTTCGGGTCCATACAGGGATTTATTGTCATGGGATTTGCTATGGGTGGTGCTATAGGTCCCTGGCTTGCAGGATTCCTTCACGATAGCACTGGTGACTATACAGTTACCTTTATCATATTAATCGGTTCAATGGTTGCTGGTGCTGTGCTCATGCGGATGGTATCTCCCGGCCGGCTGAGCCCTGTTCAAGCCCAGAAACACTTTTAATTTCTCTGACTTCAGAGATATATTCCTTTTCATAGAAGCGCCATTAACTTATTATGTAAACTTGTCTTCCCCCTTCTGTGTTTCTCTCGTGGGAGTTGACTCCTCATATATTTATTCTGCTATCTGTATTTGGTTTCTCATGAGAGCAAATTCATTCAGGCAAAGGTATGCCCTTTCGCGACTCTCGGAAAGTAGCTCATTTGACACTACTGACTTGTAGACCATACACTATCTTTGGTTGTCCACGAGGGTGAGTTGTAATGATATGTCCCGTTTGTAAGAGCGACATGATAGTTGTTGAATACAAGAACATTGAGCTCGACCATTGCCTTAATTGCGGTGGAGTCTGGTTTGATGTGGGAGAGCTGGCGTTGATGACGCAATTGCTGAAGGTGCCAGGAAATGGCCTTTGCCTGGAGGAAATTATGAAGCTCCCTGAAGCAGCATCTTCGGAGAAGAAACACCGTTGTCCCATCTGTGGCCATAGGATGAAGAAAACTATTATATGTAAGGAGCCAGAGATTATTATAGATGTGTGCGATAGAGGCGATGGCCTCTGGTTCGATGGAGGAGAGTTGGCGCAGTTGCTAAAGCAGGTTGTGAAGAGTTCAGGAGAAGCACATGGGGAGTGGCAGGAGGTCTTCAGTTTTCAGTTTTCTCGGTGAGGTATTTCACGCGCAGGAATAGTCTGGATGCGGGAATATTTGAGAAGTGTCATTGGTTATGTGGTAAATTTCCAGGGAGGTGTTCAATGTTAGCAGCCTATATAATTGGTGGTATCGTAGTGGTTTTAGCTGTCATCTTTGTTGTCCTCTACAATGGGCTGGTCAGGTTGCGCAACCAGGTAAAAAACGCCTGGGCGCAGATAGATGTACAGCTCAAGAGGCGGTATGATCTCATTCCAAATCTGGTAGAAACTGCCAAGGGATATATGAAACACGAGAGGGAGACTCTGGAAGCAGTGACCCAGGCGCGCAACATCGCTCAGCAGGTAGCATCTTCTGGAGCGGGTGTTCGTTCCCGGGCCGAGAGCGAGCTGGGTTCTGCTCTAGGTAAGCTCATTGCTGTAGCTGAAAGCTATCCCGATCTGAAAGCCAACCAGAATTTCCTGGCTCTGCAGGAAGAGCTTACCTCAACAGAGAATAAGATAAGTTTCTCCCGACAGTACTATAACGATTCCGTGCTGAGATATAACAATCAGACGATGGTTTTTCCTTCAAGTTTGATAGCTGGTATGACTGGCTTCAAGGCCGCTGATTTCTTTGAAATTACGATGGCGTCCGAGAAGGAAGCGCCTCGAGTCAGCTTCACCTGATAAAAAGAGCTTTCAGCCATGTGGGAGCAGATAAGATCTAACCAGAAAAAGTCCGTAGCGCTGGTGATCGCTCTGGCCCTGTTGTTGGTCGCTATTGGCTACTTCCTGGGTCTTTATTTCTTTGGCAATGGCATAGGCGGTTTGATTATTGCCCTATTGGTTTGGGCAATATTGAATTTGGTG
>JAGYOV010000004.1 GCA_018399375.1 Dehalococcoidia bacterium | reverse complement strand
GTGTGCTAGGGGGCAAGATACGTATCTCTGTGTAAGCGATGGGCAGTTTGTTGGCTACGAGTAGATAGTTTCCGGTTTTTGATTGCTGTATATTCTCGATGATAAGACTTATCGACGGAGTGAGTAGGCTGGGTCTACAGCTAGAGGCCAGGCAGTTGGACCAATTCGAGCTCTATTACCATGAGCTGGTTGAGTGGAACGAAAAGATTAATCTTACCTCAATAACGGGTTATCGAGAAGTGGAAATAAAACACTTTCTCGATTCCTTAACTGTGACTCTGGCTTTGGGCCATGATGAATTAAAATTTTTGCCCAGCATCGCTGATGTTGGCTCAGGAGCAGGCTTTCCCGGCATTCCATTGAAAATTCTCTTGAGCAGTCCCAGACTGGTTCTTATTGAAGCCACAGCCAAGAAAGCGGCTTTTCTCCAGCACCTCGTGCTTAAATTGGAGCTGGATGGAGTTGAAGTGGTGCAAGGGCGCTCTGAGGATATAGCACATGAAGATATGTATAGGGAGCGATTTGCTCTGGTTGTATCCCGGGCGGTGGCAAAGTTGCCTTCTCTTGTGGAGTTGGCGCTGCCTTTCTGCAGCGTTGGGGGCAAGTTTGTGGCTCTTAAAAAGGGAGATATTGCACGAGAAGTAATTGAAGCTAGCAAGGTCATTGCCCTTATGGGGGGAAGATTGACCGAGATAAAAGCGGTGGCAATGGAAGAATTCAGTGAAGATGAGCGTTATTTGGTAATTCTTGATAAAATAAGTTCTACAGAGGAGAGATACCCCCGTTGCTCCAGAATGGTGAAGCGACGTCCTCTCTAAAAGGTCATGGGTATGTGGCGCAGAAGGTCTTGGAGATTCTACTTTGGATTGCCTCCCAAGGATTTCTACTTTAGAGGGTTTAAATCGTTTCCTGACAGGCAGGAATATCTGGATATGCTTCGGAGTTATAAAGAGGAGCTCTTGGAAGAAGTTAAAGAAGTAGAAAGTGAAATGGATGAAGTAAACAAGGAATTTTTGGCTGATCAAAAGGAGGATACAAATGAATGATGACTTTGAGGAAGATGAGCAAATGGTAGTGGCAGATGATTTGGAAATGCTTCGTGAAGATTTGATAGGCGAACTGGAGGCCATTAATCAATATCAAGAACATGTGCTTAGCCTGGAAAATGAGGAAGCTATTGCCACTCTGGAGCATATTCTGGAAGAAGAGAAAGAGCACGTTGCTGAACTGCTTGCTCTAATTCAGAGCCTTGACCCTGCGCAGGCTGAGAAAATAAAGCGTCACTTCTAGAAAAGTGCCATGGTGTAGCTTGTAATTGTTTCTCTTGTTCCGGTGCAGAACCATATGAAAGTTGTAAGGGTATGCTTGCGCTATGTGGAGCATCTTTTGATAAGAGATATGTTTTGGAAAAGATGAGGGGATAGGAGAAAGGAGATGGTAATCATTGAATGTATTGATCGTTGGTAGTGGTGCTAGAGAGCATGTGCTGGCCTGGAAGATAGCTCAGAGCACCGGAGTTGACAATATCTTCGTAGCTCCGGGGAATGCTGGGACGGCGCTTGTGGCGGAAAATATCGATGTCTCACCTATTGATTTTGAAGCTCTGGGAAGTGTAGCTAAGGAAAGACAGGTCGATTTGGTTGTTGTTGGGCCCGAGGTGCCGTTATCTCTGGGGATAGTTGACTATTTTGATAGCCTGGGTTTTTATACCTTTGGCCCTACCAAAGCGGCTGCCCAAATTGAGTCGAGCAAAGTCTTTGCCCGAAACTTGATGCATAAGTATGGAATTGCCTGTCCTGAAGGGCACATTTTTTCTTCTCATGCCAGGGCTCTCGACTACCTGCAGAAACAGCAGATGCCCGTCGTTATTAAGGCGGATGGCCTGGCTGCTGGTAAGGGAACAATTATCGCTAGCTCTATGTCCGAGGCAGACAAAGCTCTCGGCGATATTATGGAGGCTAGAGTATTTGGGGCTGCTGGAGATAGGGTTATCATCGATGAATACCTTAGAGGTGTTGAAGTAAGCTTGCTGGCTTTTATTGATGGTAAAACGGTAGTGCCCATGATTCCCGCTTGTGATTATAAGAAAGTCGGCGATGGTGATGAGGGCCTCAATACAGGTGGCATGGGTAGCTATAGCCCTCCAGGTTTTTTCTCTCCTGATATGGTACATGAGGCTGTTGATGCGATTCTGTTACCAGCAGTGAAAGCTATGGCTGATGCGGGTATATGTTATAAAGGAGTTCTCTACGCTGGATTGATGGTCGTCGATGGGCAGGTGGTAGTAATAGAGTTCAACGCTCGCTTTGGCGATCCGGAGACACAGGTAATCTTACCCTTGCTGAAAACCGACCTGGTGGAAATACTTACAGCTGTGATACGCGGGGATCTCGATAGGGTGAAAATAGAATGGGATAAAGGTGCTTGCGTCGGGGTGGTTATGGCTTCAGGTGGTTATCCAGGGAGATATGAGACGGGCTTCCCTGTAAAGGGGTTGCAGGATGTGGGTAGAGATGCACTGGTCTTTCATGCAGGTACGAAGAGGGGGAAGAATGGCGAAATCCATACCAGCGGGGGGCGAGTGCTAACCGTAGTAAGCAGGGGAGAAAACTTGACTGAGGCGAGGGAGAAGGTTTACCGTAGTGCCCCTCTTATCTCTTTTGAGGGCTGTCATTATCGTAAGGATATTGCTTTGAGGGAGACGCAATAAATGGTACGAGTAGGAATCGTTATTGGCAGCGAAACGGACAGAGCGATGATTGAGCCCGCTCTGACTGTGTTGCAGGATATGGGAGTTGATTATGAGCTTTCCATTATTTCAGGACATAGAAATCCGGCGAGAGCGAGAGAGTATGGCATGGAAGCAGCGGATCGAGGTATAGAGGTGATAATTGCTGCTGCTGGAGGAGCTGCACATCTACCTGGTATTCTAGCTAGCTGGACAACGTTGCCCGTTATTGGGGTTCCTTTACCTGCTACCGATTTGAAAGGTTTGGATGCTTTGCTCTCGATAGTGCAAATGCCTGGTGGTGTACCGGTGGCCTGCGTTGGCATTGGTAAGAGCGGAGCTAAAAATGCTGCTCTAATTGCTGTCCAAATAGTGGGCGCGAAACATGAAGAGATACGGCTCACTTACTGTAAGTATAAATTAGAGATGGGAGAAGGGTTAGTATGATAGAGCGCTATTCTCATCCCCGCATGAAAAAGGTGTGGACGGAAGAGAACAAATTTGCCCTTTGGCTTGAAGTGGAAATAGCCGTTTGTGAGGCCTGGGCTGAGATCGGTGAAATTTCCGGTGAAGATATGTCTAAAATAAGAAAAGCCAGCTTCAGTCCAGAGCGGATGGAGGAAATTTTCGAGGTAACTCATCATGATATTACAGCTTTTCTGGGGTCGGTTTCTCAAAGCCTTGGAGTAGAGTCCCGATACTTGCATCTTGGGCTTACCTCTTCCGATGTCATGGATACAGCTCAGGGATTGCAGTTGAAGGAAGCAGCAAAGATCCTGGAAGAGGATATAGCTATAGCCATCTCCGCATTGGAGGATAAGGCAATAGAACACAAATATACGATAATGGCGGGGCGAACGCATGGCGTTCATGCTGAGCCCATTACCCTTGGTTTGAAAATGGCTCTTTGGTTGGAGGAGATGAAACGCAATGCTCACAGGCTAGCTGCAGCGAAGGAAGTTATCTCCGTTGGAAAGATATCGGGCGCGGTGGGCACGCATGCTACCGTTCCCCATGAAGTTGAGAGGCTGGCTTGTGACAGACTGGGTTTGACAGCGGTTCCGGTATCCAGCCAGATAGTTCAGCGTGACCGCTATGCACAATTTGTCACTACTCTGGCTTTGATTGCCAGCTCTCTAGAAAAGTTTGCTACTGAAATCAGGGGGCTACAGAGGACCGAGATCATGGAGCTTGCAGAACCATTTGAATTGGGTCAGACGGGCTCATCGGCGATGCCTCACAAGAGAAACCCTGAGCTCTGTGAGCGCATTTGTGGTCTGGCGAGGTTGGTGCGGGGGTACGCTTTGAGTTCCATGGAAAATGTACCTCTGTGGCATGAACGTGATATTAGCCACTCCTCGGCGGAGCGCGTAATCTTACCCGATTCCTGTATTGCGTTGGATTACATGTTGTTCTTGTTTGCTTCAATAATGAAGGGGCTTAGAGTCTATCCTGAGAATATGAGGCGCAATCTTGAAATTACCCGGGGGCTGATCTTCTCTCAGAGGGTACTGCTTGCCTTAATAAACAAGGGTGTGATACGGGAGGAGGCGTACAAGATGGTTCAGGATAACGCCATGCGGGTGTGGGAGGGGGAGGATGATTTCTTGAATTTGCTGAAATCTGATGAGCGCATTTCAAATCTTTTATCCCTGTCTGAATTGGAATCTCTGTTTGATTATAGCTATTACTTAAAAAACCTGGATCAAATCTTCGAGGTTCTTGGGCTGAATAAGCATTAGCGACTTATGTAGCGATGGACATGATATTAAAGACTGAGTTAGCGCTGCCGCTGTTCTGCCGCGGAAAGGTAAGAGATATATATGATCTGAATGAAGAGCTCCTCATTGTATCTACTGATCGTATCTCTGCTTTCGATCTTCTGTTGCCCTGTGGCATTCCTGATAAAGGTAAGGTGCTTAATAGGATCTCGGCCTTCTGGTTTGAGAAAACGAGCCACTTGATGCCCAACCATCTCGTCCGCACAGTTGATAGCAAGGCTGTGTTGAATGAAATTCAGGCTCGCTTGGATTGTTCTAATGAATTGCCGGAGTATTTGGTAGATCGCTCGATGCTGGTAACCAAGGTTGAGCGAATTCCTGTGGAGTGCGTTGTCCGGGGTTATCTCGCCGGGTCAGCCTGGGAAGAATATAGTAAGATGGGCAGGATTGGCGATATGGATTTGCCTCCCGGGATGAAAGAAAATCAGGAGTTGCCCGAGCCCATATTTACTCCTACCACCAAGAGTGAAGTAGGACATGACCGTCTTCTGATAGAACGCGATGTAATTGAACTTGGTATAGAGTCTTTAGTCCAGGAGTTAAAAGAAAAGAGCTTGCTTATTTATAACTATGCCCGGAGTTATGCTCTGGATAGAGGAATAGTAATTGCGGATACCAAGTTGGAATTCGGTTTAACGGAAGGAAGATTGATTTTGGTGGATGAATTGTTGACGCCCGATTCCAGTCGGTTCTGGGATGCCTATGAGTATAAGAAGGGGGTTGCTCTGCATAGTTTTGACAAGCAATTGGTGCGCGATTGGCTTATATCTTCCGGATGGAATAAAGAACCTCCGTCTCCTGCATTGCCTCAGCAGGTGATTGAAGAAACTGTGAGAAGATACCGCGAAGTCTATGATAGACTAACATCTGAATCTTTCAGGTGAGCAATGAAGGGGAGATTACATCATGTATCTGGCAAAAGTTTATGTGATTTTAAAACCTACTGTTAATGATCCTCAAGGTTCGACCATCAAAGGAGCTTTGCATAATCTGGGCTTCAACGAGGTATCACAGGTTCGTGCCGGAAAGTATATTGAAATCAGCATAGACGAAGATAGCATGGAAAAATCCCGAGAGAGAATTGATCATATGTGCCGTGATTTACTGGCTAACCCCGTTATTGAAAGTTATTCTTTTGATCTGGAGGAGATATAGGGATATATTATAGCTCTTCTTTGTACTTCTGCTTGATTTCTGCTGGTAGGGGTGACGGTGGGTAGCTGGTATATTTACTTTATGGAGGTATTAGGTGAAAAGGAACTTGCTTTCGATAAGCGATCTGGATGGCAGGGAGATCGCTCAGCTCATAGAACGGGCTATGCTCAAGAAACAGGTCAGGAGAGAGGACGCTCTCTCTGGAATGACTCTGGCGCTTATCTTTGAGAAGCCATCTTTGCGGACTAAAGTTAGCTTCGATCTGGCCATGTACCAGATGGGAGGGCATGCTGTCTATCTATCTCCAGATGAGGTGGGTCTGGGCAGGAGGGAATCGGTTTCCGATGTGTCAAGGGTGCTTGGTCGCTATTTTGATGGCATTGCTGCTCGAACTTTTTCCCATGAGACGCTTTTGACTTTGGCCGCGCATTCATCTGTGCCCGTTATTAATGCGCTCTCCGATTTAGAGCATCCGTGCCAGGCTCTCTCTGATCTGCTCACCATATATGAGAAGAAGGGAAAGCTCTCTGGATTAACAGTAGCCTTTGTTGGTGATGGCAATAATGTAGCCAACAGCCTTTTTCTCGCTGCTATGCTCACCGGCGTGAATTTTAATATCGCTTCTCCTCCTGGCTATGAGATTAATCAGGGCATATTGAAAAGCGGGCAAGAGTTTGCTGTCTCCAGTGGCAGTCGGATTAAACTGACCGATGCCCCTGATGAGGCAGTCAAGGGCGCTGATGTAGTTTACACCGACGTGTGGATCAGCATGGGCTATGAAGGAGAAGCAGACCAGCGTCGCCAGGTTTTCTCTGCCTATCGAGTAGATGAAGAACTGTTGGATCTGGCCAAGGCGGATGTTTTGTTTATGCATCCCCTGCCTGCTCATCAAGGAGAAGAAATTTCAAATAATCTGCTAGAAGATCCCAGGTCAGTAGTTTTTGATCAAGCTGAGAATAGGCTTCACCTTCAGAAGTCACTGCTAGCCATGATGCTTCTACAATAGGAACGTTATAGAATGGCGAAATCTATAATTGCTATTGCTGGCAGATCTAACGTAGGTAAGTCGACTCTGCTTAACCGTTTAACGGGGAGGCGGTTGGCTGTGGTAGCGGATTTACCAGGAACAACGAGAGACCGCGTTATAGCTCCTGTCACATGGCAGGGGAAGTCCATGACCTTGATCGATACTGGGGGATATTTGGCTGACTTTTCCCTGCAACCAGCAGAGTTGCCTTTACAGCAAAAGGTAACGGATCAAATAGAAAGAGCTATATCTCAGGCAGATGCCATAATTTTTCTTGTAGATGGTAAAGAAGGGATCATTGCTGCTGATGAGGAAATAGCTGAAATTCTGCGCAGAACTGCCAAGCCCGTAGTTCTAGCAGTGAATAAGATGGATGTTCGCGGAAGTGTGAACCAGGTGGCTGATTTCTACCGTCTTGGGATGGGGCAGCCCATACCTGTGAGCGCTTATCATAATCTGGGAATTGACAGATTGATGGAGACCGTCACCTTGCTTCTACCTGAGTCGTCGGTAGAATCTCCATCTGAAAAACATGATATGAGGCTGGCCATTGTGGGAAAGCCAAATGCTGGCAAATCAACTTTGCTGAATGCTTTGTGTGGCGAGGAAAGAGCAATAGTTCATGAAGTTCCCGGCACTACCAGGGATTCTTTAGATGCAGTTGTTCGATGGGGAGATAGGGAAATTTTGCTGATCGATACTGCAGGAATAAAGCGACGGGGGCGAGTGAGGCGGGGAGTGGAGTATTATAGCCTGCTTCGAGCTCTCCAGGCGATTGATCGCTGCGATGTTGCCCTTTTGCTCCTTGATGCCACTGAACTTGCCACTGTGCAGGATATGCATATTGCAAATTACATTACCGAAGTTGGCAAGGGTATAGTGGTGGTGATAAATAAGTGGGATCTTGTTCCTGCCGCACAGAGGAAGGAAGTACAGCGGTTCATTTTGTGGCGGCTAAGATTTCTATCTTATGCTCCTTTCCTCTACGTTTCTGCTAAGAGAGGGTCTGGTTTGGGGAAGATACTGTCTGAAGCGTGGGATGTATGGCAGCAACGACAGAAGAGATTATCGCAGCGAGTAATTGAAAGAGCGATTAAGCAATCAGTAGATGAAAACCAGCCGGTTACGCGAGGGACAAAGCGATTGCGCATTATCAAGGCTTACCAGGATGAAGTTAATCTGGCGACCTTTGTTCTATCGGTAAATGATCCCAAGCTAATTTATTCCTCTTACCAGCGCTATCTGGAGAAACGACTGCGCCGCAAATTTGGTTTTCATGGGGCTCCTTTACGTTTGATTTTCAACAAGTATAAGAGTAAAAATAGGGAAAACTAATGGGACTGCATTTATGATAATAGCTGAATTTATTCTGTCAGTAGTTTTGGGCTATCTTATGGGGTCCATTCCATTCGGATTGATAGTGGGCAAGTTGATAAAAGGCGTTGATGTGAGGAATCAGGGAAGCGGTAAAATGGGTGCTACGAATGTGATGAGGGCTGCGGGTAAGGGGTCCGGGGCTTTGACTTTAGTTCTTGACGTGCTTAAGGCTCTCGGGGCAGTTTTACTGGCTAAAGTAATTGTGGGCGAAAGCGTTTTGTTTTTAGGTAGCCTTTCGTTGAACTGGCAGGTAGCGCAAGTTATGACAGGGGTGAGTGTAATTCTGGGGCACAACTGGCCTGTATTTGCCAGATTCAGGGGAGGCAGGGGAGTCACCGTGTTTTTTGGGACAATGTTTGCCATTTATCCTCCAGCAGCTTTGCTGGGCACTGAGGTCTGGGCCGCAGTGGCACTGGGCAGCAATCGCATGTCATTGGGGTCTATTCTTGGAATTGCAGCTACCTGTTGTCTCATGATCCCACTGAGTGTCGTTTATGGTTTCCCATCGTTATATCTTTTCTATGGTCTGGTTGGTGCGGTAATTGTTATCGTACGTCACTGGGATAATGTTAAGAGGTTGAGCAAGGGGACTGAGCGCCAGATCTTTTAGCAATGGCAAGAGTTGCAATTATAGGTAATACTACGTGGGGGAAATCCCTGGCTGTTTTGCTGTGTGGTAAAGGGATGAGAGTAAGGATCTGGGCTCGTAGTGATGTTGAGGTAGAGGCATTGAACAGCGACAGCGCCAGCTATTTATCTACCAGCAAACTGGAAGAGGCTGTGGATTCGGCTGACCTGGTGGTATGGGCAGTGCCCTCTCAAAAAATGAGACAGAATGTCGTAGTTGCCAGGGATTATCTTGACGGAACGATGTTGCTGCTGAGCGTTGCCAAGGGACTGGAAGTTGATACGGGAAAAAGGATGTCACAGGTAATAGCAGAAGAGATCTCTCATGAATTAGGTGAGCGGATTTGCGTTCTCTCCGGGCCCAATTTAGCTAAAGAAATTGCCCAGGGGCTACCTGCTGCCTCGTTGATTGCCTCCCGAGACATATCGGCTGCTGAGAGGGTTCGCGAGATAATGGAATGTGCCAGCTTCCGCCTTTTTACCAGCAAGGATGTTGTGGGGACGGAATTGTGTGGTGCGCTGAAGAACATTGTTGCCCTTGGTGCAGGGATGATAGATGGGTTGGACTTGGGGGATAATGCTAA
Organism: Dehalococcoidia bacterium; assembly: GCA_018399375.1. GTDB lineage: Bacteria > Chloroflexota > Dehalococcoidia > GIF9 > AB-539-J10 > M55B177. The sequence goes on along the minus strand of JAGYOV010000004.1, from coordinate 9,293 downwards.
AGCTGCCTTTATTACCTATGCGTGGAATGAAATCGTTTCGCTGGGAGTGTCTTTAGGCTCCGATGAGCATACCTTTTATGGTTTGGCTGGGTTGGGAGATCTAATAACAACCTGTGCTGGAAACCTCAGCCGCAACCATTATTTTGGTTATGAACTGGGTAGAGGACATTCACTGTCTGAGGTAAAGAATTCCATGGTGCAAATTGTTGAAGGGATTTATACATCGGAGGCACTTCACCGCTTAACTCAGAGGCTCCAGGTGAAATTGCCAATTGCAGATGTCATCTACGATATTTTGTTTCGCGGTTTACCAGTTGGGGGAATTAAGACTGTAATTACAGGTTCTGCAACAATGCCAACGGCCTTTCGCTAGGGGTAAGTAACGCTATCTTTTCTGAAACTCCTTATTTTTCTGGTTGCCGGGAGAAAGGGAATCTGAATAAAGGATTGGGAGATATTCGGGAAGGGAAAGCGGGCTAACCTTGTGGTATTTTGGGCTTGGGTAATATTTGGGCCAGTTCTTCAAAAAGGTGGCGTTGTTTTTTATCCAGGTGCTGGGGTGTATCTATTCTAATATGGACAAAAAGATCTCCTCTCCCTTTGCCATTGATATGCGGAATCCCTTCGCCTTTGATGCGGATAACCTCTCCACTTTGAGAACCTGGAGATATCTTCAGGCTGAGCAGGCCTTCTAAAGAAGGAATATTTATTGTATCCCCCAGAACTGCCTGTGTAAGATTGATAGGTATTTCACAGGTGATAGAGTCCTGTTCTCTACGGAATAGCTGGTGCGGCTTGATCGCCAGTGTGAAATAATAGTCGCCGGGCGGCCCTCCATTTGCCCCGGCATCGCCCTCATTGCGTAAGAAGATCTCGTGGTCTTGATTTACTCCAGCGGGAATGTTGACTGTTAATTTACGTTTGACTTTCACCGTTCCACTTCCGTGGCACTCGGGGCAGGGATTAGTTATTATGGTCCCATAGCCGTGACAGCGAGGGCAGGTAGTGGTGTGGATGAAGCGACCAAATATGCTTTGCTTTATTCTCTTTACCTGCCCACTGCCGTGGCACTCTGGGCAACTTTGAGGGTTGGTTCCTGGTTGGCTGCCATTACCCTTACACGTGGGACATATTTCGATCCGTTGTATTTCCACCTCTTTCTTGCAACCGAAAGCAGTTTCTTCAAATGAAAGCGTGAGGTGTCCGCGCCGGTCATTGCCTTTCTGGGGAATGTGTTGGGCAGTTTGGCCAAATGGAGTATCAGTAAAACCTCCAAAGAAAGATTCAAAAATGTTTCCTAGTCCACCAAAATTGAAGTCCGGAATTTCATCATCTCTTATTACTCTCCCATAGCGATCGTAACTGCTCCGCTTCTCCGAAACCGAGAGGACCTGATAAGCTTCATTTATTTCCTTAAACTTGGCTTCAGCTTCTGGATCTTTGTTGCGATCAGGATGATACTGAAAAGCCAGTTTACGAAAAGACTTCTTTATCTCATCTTCGCTGGCGTCGCGAAGTACCCCCAGCACTTGATAGTAATCTTGCCATCTTGACATAGGGTGTAAAGTATAGAGATTTGCAATTATATTAGCAAATGTATTTATAATAGGCTTACGGGATCGACATCCACGGCCCATCCTTGCGGCAAGGTTAAGTTCTCCAGTACCCGCGCTGGATTGTACCCGCGCAGCATGAGTTGCCAGCGGTACTTGCCTCGTATCTTGGCGTTGAATGAGGGCATAGGCCCGATCAGGCTCAAGTCATGCATACCTTGTATTTCTTTCTCTTTTCGGATCAGTTGGCTCATTTTTTTTGCTGCCGTCTGGCAATGCTCGTTGCTAGAATGAGCGTATACGAGGCGAACGAGATGGCTAAACGGAGGATAGTTGTACTGCCTGCGGTAACTGATCTCTTGCTGATAGAATCCGTGGTAGTCGCGATTGGCGGCAAACCGAATAACATAATTTTCCAGAGCGTATGTCTGGATAAATGCCTTCCCTTTTCGTGGCCCATGGCCTGCTCGGTCTGCTACTTGACATAACAACTGAAAGGTGCGTTCTCCCGAGCGAAAATCGGGGAAATTAAGTCCTGTGTCTGCCATGATTATTCCTGCGACCGTTACTTGTGGCAGATCCAACCCTTTGGCAACTATTTGTGTACCTATCAGTATGTCTGCTTTGTGCTCGCGGAAGTCCTGCAGTAGCTCTTCATGAGCGTATCTATGGCTAACCGTGTCTTTGTCCCAGCGAAGTATTCTCGCTTCTGGGAAGGTGTGTTTTACCTCTTCCTCTACTCTCTGTGTTCCTACGCCAAGAAAATTGAAGTCGGTGCTGGAGCATTGAGGGCAGGTTGAAGGAACTGGGATGGAGTAGTTGCAGTGATGACAGATCAGGCTTTCCTTTGCTTTGTGGTATGTAAGAGCTATGGAGCAACGAGGGCAGCGAAAGATGAAGTGACAGTGGGAACACTGAACGAAGGTGGCAGACCCGCGGCGGTTGAGGAACAGGATTGTCTGTTCCTCTTTCTTCAGGGCGTCCTTTATAGCACAGGTAAGGGGCTCGCTCAGTAAGCTGGTATTGCCTCTTTTCAGTTCTTCTCTTAAATCAACGATACTCACCTGTGGTAAGGGGGAGTAACCACAAGGAGTAACTCGCTCTTTCAGGGTAAGCAGGTGATATTTACCGAGTTGTGCCTGGTAATAGCTATCGATATCCGGTGTAGCACTTCCCAGAATTACAGTGGCACCGTGAAGTTCTGCTAGTTTAATAGCAACATCGCGGGAGTGGTAACGAGGAGCCTTGTCTTCCTGTTTGTAGGTCCATTCGTGCTCTTCGTCTATAATGATGAGTCCTAAATTGGGCAGAGGTGAAAATAGAGCGCTTCTGGGGCCAATGACGATGTCGCATTCTCCTCCATGTATTCTTTGCCATTCATCAAGTTGTTCTCCCGCGGAGAGTTTACTGTGCAGTACTGCTATGCGTCCAGGGAAATAGCTGGCGAAACGCTCCGCGACCTGGGCGGTTAAGGCAATTTCAGGGATGAGATAGAGACCCTGCTTGCCCAGAGACACGATCTTGTTTAGAGCTTGTAGATAGACTTCGGTTTTACCGCTTCCAGTAACGCCGAAGAGGAGGAAAATGGGAGGTTGATCGTTGCTATCTTTTTTAAGTTTATCTTCAATGGCTTTACAGGCAATTTTCTGTGAAGGAGTTAGTGATGGAGGGAGAGTATGGTTGATGGTTAAGTGCGATAGAGGGTCTCTCCTTACGTTGATGCTTTCCATGGATATCAGCCCGCGTTGTTCCAGTGCCTGAATCGATTTCGTGGAGCAATTGCTGCGTTTTTGAGCTTCTCTAATGGAGATATTATCGTCTTGCTTCAATAAATTCAGTAGCTCAGCTTGCTTGAAGGCCTTGCATTTGTTCAGTCTGTCGATCTCATTATTAATTTCACTCTTCTCTCCCTTGAGTTTGAGGTAAATGCATGATTTTGGTTTTGCTCTGGGAGGCTTTAGCTGTTGGGTTTTCGTTATTCGGCCATTTTGCAGGAGAGAAACGACAAGGTGTCTAGCTCTTCGTTTGCCGAATTTTTGCTCTAAAGCATTTAGACTCACCTTGTCTCTCTCTTTTATAAAAGCAATGGTATCCTTTTCTTCACGGGAGATTGGAGCATGGTCTGGTTGTGTTCGGACTATTTGAAAATAAGTAGTGAAGCTGCGTTGGAAGTTGGGAGGTAACATCAAAGCCATGCATTCAAAGAGCGAAGAGAGGTAACGCTTGCTCATCCATAGAGCAAGCTTGATCTGTGCAGGTTTAAGCAATGGTGATGGGCTAATGATTCCACACAGATCTCTAACTGTTTCAACTGCGGGTTGCCCAGTAATTTTGACAACGATGCCCTGAATATTTCTGGACCCGAAGGGAACCCATACTGCCTGCCCCGGCTTGATGACCAGGTGGGATGGAATGGCGTAACAATATGTAGAACGCGATGCTGGAGAGTTAACCGCTACCTCGGCATATTCCATCTCTCACTCGATAGTAGCTGATAACTGGAAGAGGTTGGAGAGATTTCTGCACCTGTGAATAGAAATCTACACTGTTTTTTCTTTATCCGGCCTTTCCTTTAATCTTCTTTGCTTGGCACTTAGTTGCCGCATGTAGTAAAGCTTGGCGCGGCGCACCTTACCTCGCTTGAGGATCTCAATATTATGGAGCGAAGGACATTGAGCAGGAAAAGTGTACTCTACGCCAACGCCATAGCTAACTTTCCTTACAGTCAAACTGCCTCCGTCAACGCCTTTTCTCACCCTTATGACAGTCCCCTGAAAATGCTGTAACCTTTCTTTATCTCCCTCGGTGATCTTGATGTCAACTTTTACTGTGTCCCCTACAGATGTTTGAAGTGCCACGGGATTTATTTTTGGCTTGACAAGCTCTCGAATATCCATTGTCTCTCCTCTGAGCTAAGATTTGCTTTTTCTAACAAGTCAGGACGGCGCTCGCATGTGCGCAAAATAGCTTTCCTTCTCCTCCATTTGTCAATTTCTTTATGGTTCCCCGAAAATAAGACTGCCGGCACTTCCCATCCACGGTATGCTGGCGGTCGGGTATATTGGGGATATTCTAGCAAATTATTGGTATGGGAGTCAGTATTCAGAGACATTTCCGAGCCAAGTACTCCTGGGATGAGCCTGATAATGGCATCTATCAATACGATGGCGGCTATTTCTCCCCCGCTCAGGATATAGTCACCGAGGCTGATCTCATCAGTCGCTAGGTGTTCGCGCACTCTCTCGTCAATGCCTTCATAGTGACCACAAATTAACATAAGGTGTGATGAAGAAGCCATGTCTTGGGCAATTCTTTGGTTGAATATCCTTCCTGCGGGAGAAAGCAAAATGATGGGTAATTCTGCTGTATTGGTTTGCTTCTTTATCACATCTGCTGCTTCGAAAAATGGTTCTGGTTTGAGCACCATCCCCGGCCCGCCGCCGTAGGAATAGTCATCCACGGTATGATGTTTATCGTGAGTGTAATCACGAACGTTGTGGGCGGTGATTTCTACCAGGCCTTTCTCCCTGGCTCTCTTTACGATGCTTTGTTCCAAGGGTGAAACCAGCATTTCGGGGAAAAGGCAAAGTATGTCGATGCGCATCTGAGTGACTAAAAATCCTTCGCTAAGCTGCAGTTTTATGATTGTCCTTCTAGCCTGGCGCGAAGTCCAGGTTGCTTATGTTAACACATGTGTGGGCATAAGAAAAGTTAAGAAAATATAGGTTTTGTCTGAAAGGACCGTGAAAAGACTTGACAAAGTAGTGGTTATCGTGTTTACAATTGGTATGTGGGGAGAAATGGGGAATAAGGGGTAAAAGGTCGCTCAGGATACAATCTGTGGGGAGCGATGTCTATTTGTAGCGATGAAGTGATAATTACTCTGGGAAGTTGAGGTAAGAGAAATGTTTTTTGGAGAACACGAATATAAGGTTGATGAGAAGGGGAGGGCTCCCCTGCCTCCTAAGTTCAGGCGGCAGATGAAAGAGGGCGTAATGCTTATCAAGGGAACAGAAAAATGTATAGCTGCTTATCCTATAGCTGAGGGGAAGAGGTTAGCTGATAGCCTGGCATCTCAGGCAGTAACTCCTGCCAAGTTGAGGAAGCTGAACCGCGCTATTTTTGGCTCTGCTTCCGATGCAGTCTTTGATGGGCAGGGTAGAATAGTGTTGCCACCTTCGCTGCGCAGCTATGCTGAGATTGGAGATGCTGTGGTCGTTGTAGGCGTTAATAGCTACGTGGAATTGTGGAATAAGGATCTGTGGGAGCAGGAGGTGGCTGAGGATGAGAAACAGGCATCAGAAATAATTGAGAACTTCGGAGCGCAGTTGTGAATTCAAGTGGCTCTTTGCCCGTGCATACGCCTGTTTTACTTCATGAAGCAGTCGAAGGATTGCGTCCCTGGCCAGGCGGATATTTCGTTGACTGTACCGTGGGGTTAGGTGGGCATGCGGAGGCCATATTGAAAAGAATTTCTCCCTCGGGGAGATTTTTGGGCATTGATGTTGACGCCGATGCTTTGAGAATAGCTGAAGACCGGCTCAAGAAATATGGTGTAGCGGTTACTCTGGTCAATGAAAAGTTCAGCAATCTCAAGGTTGTCTGCATAAAGTATCATTTTTATCCAGTTGATGGAATCCTTTTCGATCTCGGCATTTCATCCTTGCAGCTGGAAACGGCACAGCGTGGCTTCAGTTTTCAACGAGAAGCTGCTCTGGATATGAGATTTGATTTCAGGCAGGAATTGACTGCTTCACACATCGTCAACGATTTTCCTGAGCGGGAACTGGCGCGGATCATTGAAGAGTATGGTGAAGAACGCCAATCGCGGCGTATAGCTCATCTCATTGTATATAATCGCCCCATTTCTACCACGCTACAGCTTGCTCGGCTTGTTGAGCAGGCTCTCGGAGGCAAACGTTCTAGAATTCATCCAGCTACCAGGACATTCATGGCGCTTCGCATTGCAGTCAATAGCGAACTACAAAGCCTGGAGATGGCATTGAAGCAAACTATTAGCCTCCTTCGTCCCGGAGGGAGATTGGTAGTCATTAGCTATCACTCCCTGGAGGACCGCATAGTCAAACGGTTCATGCACTGTGAAGCCAGCAGTCGCTTATGCCCATCAGAAGCGATGGTAAATCACTATGGGCATACCCCTACACTAAGGCTCATTTCAAGAAAGGCCATTAGCCCTACTTCGTTGGAGATAAAATCCAACCTGCGTAGCCGCAGCGCTAAATTAAGAGTAGCCGAGCGGCTCAATTGAAGAAGCGGCATTCAATAGAATAAGGAGGTAGAAAAATGGCCAATGCAAGGAAGATATTCTCTGCTATTGACGTGGGCACGACCAAGATTGCTACCATCGTGGCTAACGCCAAATCCCAAAGTGATATTGAAGTTCTAGGAGTGGGAATAGTTCCCAGTCATGGTTTACACAAGGGCGTGGTAGTTAATATGGATGAAGCCAAACGTGCCATCACTGCTTCAATAAAAGAAGCAGAGAGAATTAGTGGAATGCGCATAGAATCTGTGTATGTTGGCGTTACTGGCCGGCATATAACCAGCTTGAACAATCGGGGGGTTATATCCATTCCACGGGATGATCGTCTTGTGCGATCTCAGGATCTTAAGCGGGTGCTTTCAGCGGCGCGCAGCGTTTCCGTTCCCGAGGGCAAACGAGTGTTGCATGCTATCCCGCGCTATTACGCTCTCGATGGTCAGGAAAGAGTTCAGGAGCCAGTGGGGATGCATGGTGCCAGGCTGGATGTCGAAACTCATATTATTACTGCTTCAATAACCTCAATTCAGAATCTGGTCAAATGCATTCGCAGTATTGGCATAGATGTTGATGACCTGGTGCTGGAACCTCTAGCCAGTGCTGAGTCCGTACTGACTCCGGAGGAAAGGGAAGTGGGCGTTATTATGGCTGATATCGGTGGTGGCACAACCGATATCGCTGTATTTAAGGGTGGAAGTATTTACCATACCGCCATCATCCCTGTGGCAGGGTATCAGGTGACCAGCGATCTCTCGATAGGCCTGGGACTGCCTTTTGAAATTGCAGAGAAGGTGAAGAAGCAATATGCTGATGTGACGCCAAATTTGGAAATTGAGGAGACCACCAAAGTTGGTACCAATGGCCACAGCGCCTCTTATCGGAGTCTCTGTGGCATTATTCGATCTCGTATGGAAGAATTGTTACAGCTCATGCTTCTGGAAATGCCCACTACTGATTATCACTCTCTGGCTCCGCATGGCTTGGTTCTCACCGGTGGTACATCAAATCTATCCGGGCTGGATTTGTTGGGACGAGAAGTATTGCAAATGCCGGTGCGAATAGGCAGACCATTGAATGTCGGTATCTATGGCATTTCTGATATTCTCCACGATCCAGCGTATGCTACTACTCAGGGGCTGATTTTGTGGCAGGTAGGAGGTAAAAAGACCACCTCGGGGCTTAAGTTGCATCGAGGGGGGCCTTTGAGTTCTATAGTAAATTTCATGAAGAAGTTCTTCCGCAGTTAATTTGAGGATAAGATAAGGAGGTTAAAAATGGCTAAGCAGATTTATACTCCAGGAGTGGCAAAAATTAAGGCCATAGGCATTGGGGGAGGTGGTAGCAATGCAATTACTCGCATGGTGCGAGAGGGAATAAGGGGAGTTGATTTCGTGGCCATGAATACTGATGGTCAGGCGTTGTCTCTGGCTGAAGCGTCTACCAGAGTTCAATTGGGAGAAAGGTTGACCCGTGGTTTGGGGGCAGGGGGTGATCACAAGACAGGAACCAAGGCAGCGGAGGAGAGCCGCCAGGAAATAGAGGCTGTTGTTGAGGGGGCTGACATGGTGTTCATTACCGCAGGCATGGGTGGCGGTACAGGTACAGGAGGAATACCTGTCGTAGCCGAGGTTGCCAAGCAGTCAGGAGCTCTTACTATCGCAGTTGTAACGAAACCATTTTCTTTTGAAGGTGCAAATAGGGCAAGGGTGGCTGAGGAGGGCTTGCTGAACTTGAGCGATAAAGTTGATACGTTGATTATTCTTCCCAATGATCGCTTGCTGCAGCTCTGCGATGCCAAAACGACTGTGGATAACGCCTTTGGTCTGGCAAACGATGCTCTTCGCCTTGGAGTTAAAGCAATCTCAGAGGTGGTTACTGTCCCCGGCCTAATTAATCTTGATTTCGCCGATATCAAGGCGGTGATGAAGGATGCCGGTCCTGCATGGATGTCTGCTGGTAAGGCCAGCGGGCAGAATCGCGCTGCTGAAGCTGCCAAGGAAGCACTGGCAAGCCCTTTGCTCGATGTTTCCATAGCGGGCGCCAGAGGGGTGTTGTTCAACATTACTGGAGGATCGAGCCTTACCTTATTTGAGTGCAATGAAGCAGCTCAGGTAATTGCTCAGGCAGTTGATCCGAGTGCCAACATAATCTTTGGCGTGGTATATGATCCCAAGATGGACGGTGAGATTGAGCTTACTGTTATCGCAACTGGTTTTGTTACTCAGTATGGTAAGCAAAAAGCTACCGTCGATGAGCTGCGCCACCTGATAAAGAGTGATTCTGAAGTTCTGGATGTGCCTTCCTTCTTACGCCGCTCTAAAAGTTTCCCTACCTCGGATAACGTCATTGGAGGCTCTCTAGCTAATAATAGAACTGCTTTTCCTGATGCATCCAATGTCTCCAAGTGGTAGATCGAGTTTCGACGTTAGAGAGAGGGGGTTATTATAACTCCCTCTCTC
>JAGYOV010000039.1 GCA_018399375.1 Dehalococcoidia bacterium | reverse complement strand
GTTTTTTCGTCTCCTAGAATGCTAATGGACACTTCGGCTTGCTTGAAATCTGATGAAATAGCAACCTTGGTTATTGAAACCAGTTCGCTTACTCTTGGATCATTAACCTTGCGCACCAGCAATTTACTGAGTGTACGTTTAATAAGTTCGCTTGCTCGCTCATTTCGCCTGGTCATCGGTACACCTGTATATCTCTTTCTCTGCTAAGTTACTTTTTCTTCGCGATAAAACTCCAGAGTATCGCCAACTTGAAAATCATTGAATTCCTCTATACCCACGCCGCATTCAAAACCAGTGTTGACTTCAGAGACATCATCTTTGAAGCGTTTTAGGGAAGAGACATTGGATTCATAAATCACCGCTCCACCTCGAATTACCTTGACAGTAGCTGATCTATGTATCTTGCCCTCGTTAACGTAAACGCCGGCGATCGTGCCTTTCCCTTTGCTGGGGAAAATGGCTCTTATCTGGGCTCGCCCAATCAAAACGAAATCATATACCGGCTCTAGCATCCCATGTAGTACCTTATCTATGTCCTCGATCATTTTGTAGATGATGTCGTAGTTATATATGTTAATTCCCTCTGCCGCTGCTGATTGTGTGGCTCCGGGAGCGACGCGCGCGTTAAAGCCGATAACTATGCCGTTTGAAGCTGAGGCTAGAATGATATCGCTTTCTGTAATGCTGCCACTGGCTGAGTGGATAACCTTAGCCTTGACTTTCTCTGTACTCAGCCTCTCTATAGAACTCTTTATCGGCTCAATGCTTCCATCAACATCCGTTTTCAAAACTATGTTGAGCGTCTTCGTCTCTCCTTCACTTATCTGGCTGGAGATAGCGCTTAAGCTTAGTGAAGAGCGTGGTGTTTTTGCAGCTTGTTTTTCTGCTGTATCTCGGGCGTGATGTTCACTGGGTGATACGCGGAAAACATTTCCTGCTCTGGGGACATCTCCTAAGCCCAGTACTTCTACTGGAGTTGCCGGTCCGCATTTGTGGATTTGTTTCCCCTTGTCATCAAATATAGCTTTTATTTTGCCCCAGGTGTTACCAGCCACTATGACGTTGCTAGTTCTGAGAGTTCCTTTTTGAATAAGGAGAGTGGCCAACGGGCCTCTTGTTTTATCCATTCTGGATTCAAGGACTACCCCTTCCGCCGGAGTTGTGGGATCAGCTTTTAGTTCCAACATATCAGATAAGAGAAACAGATTTTCCAGCAAGTCCTGCAAACCCTCTCCTTTCTTGGCTGATATGGGCACGCAGATGGTATCTCCTCCCCATTCCTCGATAATCAGGCCTAAATCTGCTAGTTGTTGCTTTGTATGCTCGACATTAGCATTGGCTTTATCGATTTTGTTGATGGCCACTACTACTGGAACACCTGCGGCTTTGGCGTGATTGGCAGCCTCTAAAGTTTGTGGCATTACGCCGTCGTCAGCAGCAACTACCAGTATTACTATGTCCGTTACCTGGGCTCCACGGGCTCTCATTGTGGTGAAGGCTTCATGCCCTGGTGTGTCCAAGAAAGTAATCTTGCGATCATTGACCGTGGCCTGGTATGCTCCTATGTGCTGTGTTATTGCGCCTGCTTCTCGAGCAGTTACGTTAGTTTTTCTTATCATATCGAGCAGGGTTGTCTTCCCGTGATCGACGTGCCCTAGGACGGTAACTATGGGTGGGCGGGGTTGTAGCTTGCTCCCCCCCTCTAGAGGATGGGAAATCTTGATTTTTCTTTCCTCTTTCTCTTGAGCAATATATCCACATTCTGAGGCCAGTATGCTTGCTGTCTCGAAATCGATAACTTGATTTACGTTGGCCATTATGCCTTTGCGCATCAGTTGCTTGATGAGTTTCACGGGTTCTACGCGCAGCACATCAGCCAGATGTTTTATGCTCGTGTTGGAGGGTAGCTCAACCTGTGGTAAGGATGGCTCCGTTTGCCTCTTGGGATGTTTTCCTTTAGTGACCAAAATTACTTTTCCTCATTAAATTTGCTGCCATATTCAAATAAGGCGCTGCGGTTGGCGTTATTTATTTTTGTTCTCAGCGCATGATCCAGGTGGTTCTTTTTTAGTGCTATGTCCCAGCATCTTTTGCTAGGACAAATGTAAGCACCACGGCCCTTCCTCTTTGCTGAGGTATCGGGTTCTACCGAGCCATCGCTATTTTGCACCAAGCGGATCATAAGCCTCTTATCTTTAATCTCTCTACAAGCAATGCAGGTGCGCTGTGGAATATGTTTATCTTCCATTGTCATCGAAATCAAAATAGATGTTATCATCTTCCGTAGGAACAAACGCTCTTTTATGACGCTTTCCCTTAGTTTTGGATTTCTCTATTTTCTTCTTCCCCTGTTTCCCCTTTTCAGCATCGTATATGGGAGCGAAAATGTCTTCAGCAAAACGAATTTGTGGTGCTTCCTTTTCGGAGGGCAGCACATCTTCCTCCGGAGTTTCCTCTATAGATTCCTCCTCTGTAGCAGTTGTCGATTCTTCGGTAGCGCCAGGTTCTTCAACGATAGGAGGAGTTATTTCTTCAGGGATGTCAGCAGGAGAACTGATCTCCTCTGGCTTAACCAATGTTTCTGGTATATCCTCTTTTTCCTTAACGACAGGCTGTTGCAGGGACATTTCTGCTTCAGCAGCAGAATCACTCTTAATGTCAATTCTCCAGCCAGTTAGTCTCGCTGCCAGCCTGGCATTTTGTCCTTCTTTTCCTATGGCCAGGGAGAGCTGTTTATCGGGCACGATTACAGAAGCTGTTTTATTTGTTTCATCAACATGGATATTTGTTATTTGGGCAGGGCTGAGCGCGCTGGCAATAAAATCAGAGGGATCAGGTTGCCAGTGGACTACATCTATCTTCTCACCATTTAGCTCGGAGATAATGCTCTGCAGCCTGATGCTACGGACGCCAAGGCAACAACCAACGGGGTCAATCCGCTCCTGCGTTGATGACACGGCCACTTTACTTCTTATTCCGGGATCACGAGCTATCGCTTTGATCTCAACGATACCGCTATGTATCTCGGGGACTTCCATTTCGAATAGGCGACGCACCAGGTTAGGGTGGGATCGCGATAGGATGACTTGTGGCCCTCTGGCATTGCGATCTACTTTCAGAAGGTAGAAATTTAATCGCTGTCTTCTGTAATAGCGTTCATTGGGGATATATTCACCGGAGGGGAATAGTGCCTCCGTCTTATTCATTTTGACATATATTTGATTGGGTTCAATAAAATTAATTATTCCACTTACTAGCTCTCCTTCTCTATTGGCAAATTCTCCATAGACTACATGGCGTTCTGCTTCGCGAAGCTGTTGTAGAATCGCCTGTTTAACCAGGTGAACGGCGATGCGCCCTATGGTATCGGGAGTAGAATCTACTTCTACTATTTCTCCAATTTGAGCCGTTTTCCGTATTTTCCGAGCCTCTCTTAACGAAATTTCTTGGCTGGGAGAACTAACTGTTTTGCTCACAACTTTACGTGTATAAACCCTGATCTTATTGTCACCGGAGTCAATTTTCACAGAAACGTCTGCATCAGGAATGTTCGCCTGCTTCTTGTATGCCGACGCAAGAGCTAATTCCAAGAATCCCAGAATCTCTTCTTTGGGCAGATTCCTTTCAGCTGAAAGCTGTGTTATCGCAGCAAGAAATTCCGTTTTCATTATTCTATCCAATCCCTCTTGGACTTAAATTAGCAAAATCAAATAATAAAAAAGTGGGTTCTCACCCACTTTTAATGAGTTATTCGAGATTTAACATAGCATAGAGAGGTGGAAAAGGCAAGTCTGTTCACAAGCTGATATATATTTGGTACCAGCATGTGATTTTAGCGTATTCCATCTGAGCAATATCTATAAAGAGCCTTGATAGGAATAACTCTCGGGGAAATATGTAAAACTTGAGAAAAAAGGGGTATCATTATATGTAGTAGAAGAGGTCTGGAGTTAAAGAAAAAATGACCAGAGAGCAGGCTTTGAATGCCGTTAAGGCTAGCGTGGAGGATAAGGCGCTCGTTAAACAAATACTGGCGGCAGAGGAGATCATGCGCGCTCTAGCCAGAAGGCTGGGAGAGGATGAAGATGAGTGGGGCCTTGCGGGCCTTCTCTATGACGTAGATGTAGAGTTAGTCCAGGATGACCCCTCCAGTCATGGCAGGTTGAGCGCTGATATCGCAGGAGATCTGGGTGCTCCAGTAACGGTAGTGCATGCTATATTATGCCAGGGGGTAGATCACAGTATAACACCTGAAACTAGCCTGGATAAGGCCCTATATTGTGTTGATCCGTTGTGTAGGCTTGTAATGTCTGTTGCTTCCTTATATTCCAGAAGGCCAACGAGCCGTGAAGTTCTACGGCGTTTCAGGGATAAAGGCTTTAGCCCTCAGATTAACCGGCAGCAGTTGGCCACATGCAAGGAACTAGGGCTGGATCTGGAGGAGTTTATCTCGCTGGGTGTTGTGGCCACGCAGAATGTCATCTCGTAGAGATCCTTTTCTGATCGCGTTAATTGTCTCTCAGGAAATTACGGGGCAGAGTAGTGAATAGCATGTATCAAGAGCAGAAAGAACAAAGATTAATTTAGAAAGAAGATGCGAGAATTAAGGACAAGAAAGATGAAGAGAGGCAATGCTTGGGCGCAAAGGCAAACTCGCTGTGCGATTGACGCATGTGGGTAGAGTTGTACTTGAATGCACATTGAAAATTATTGAATTGGTCTTCTATATGAAATTATATCTTGTATAATGTTAGCGGTTGTTAGTGTAAAATTCAGGGAGATGATATAAGTAAAGATAAGGGATGCAGAATAGTCCTTTATCCGATAAGATTCCGTGGTGGAGGGAGGGTTCTTTGCTTTCAAGGAAGAAAAATTTTGATGTTGCCGGATCAGTTCTATAAACTTTGCTTGAAAGGATTAATCATAGAGGAATTCTCGATCTGATTAGCAAGCTTCGAAATGAATGAGGGGTGATTAATGACCATAACGATACAGGGAGTGCCAACGGCCCGGGCTCTCATGCCGCCAAGCATTGAGGGACTGCAAAGGATTTCGCTTTAGGTTATGCTTATTATGGCCATAGTTGACTAAATGTATAAGTTGATAGGGGTGTTATCATATTATCGGTAGAAGAATTGCTGCAATTAATGGTGGATAAGGGTGCTTCAGATTTGCATCTGAGGACTCCCAGCCCCCCCGTGCTCCGTGTAGATGGCGCGCTTGTAGTGATGGAGGATCTCCCCCCACTCACGCCAATATCCGTTAAGGCGTATTTTGAAGAGATCACTATGGAGCATCAGAGGGAGAGCTTTTATCGAGACCTGGAGCTGGATTTCTCGTACAGCGCCTCGGGATTAGGGCGCTTCCGTGTAAATGTGATGTTGCAAAGGGGTTCAATGAGCATTGCCTTTCGTTTCATTCCATTTGAGCTTCCCACTATTGATGAACTGGAGCTGCCCTCTATTTGCAAGGATCTCATACTCAAGCCAAGAGGGCTTATATTGGTTACAGGACCAACCGGTAGCGGTAAAAGTACTACTATGGCTGCCATGATAAGTTATCTCAATGAGCGCGAGAGGAGAAATGTCATCACGATTGAGGATCCCATTGAATATCTCTACCCAAACAAACAGTGCCTTATTGCGCAGCGAGACCTTGGAGATGATACAAGGTCTTTCAGTAGTGCATTGGTGCATGCACTGCGTCATGATCCCGATGTTATTCTGGTAGGGGAGATGCGCGACCTGGCTACTATCAGCACGGCTATTACTGCGGCCGAAACGGGGCATCTGGTGTTGGGGACTCTGCACACCATTGATGCAGTACAGTCTATTGATCGCATAATTGATGCTTTCCCTCCTGAACATCAACGTCAGGTGATACTACAAATGTCCCAGGTGCTGGTGGCCATACTGTCGCAGACGCTTCTGCCAAGAGCAAGTGGTAAAGGGAGAGTAGGTGCGTTTGAGATTATGGTCGCTGTTCCTGCAGTGAAGAATTTAATACGCACAAGCAAGTCCCATGAATTGCCTAGTATCATACAGCTCGGTGCCAAAGATGGCATGCAGTCTCTGAATCAATCCCTGGCCAATCTGGTAAGGAGTCGTGCGGTAACTATAGAAGATGCCGTTGTGAAAAGTAGCGAACCAGAGCAGTTGAGGAAGTTAATTCAGGGATACCGTTGATAGAAGAGACTTGATCTATATAATCCTTTCCGTTGTAGAGGATCATCTATAAAGACTTCAGAACGCCAGTGATATCATCGAGAGTTTTAAAGGGGTCACAGGGAATGCCGTCCTCCTTGAGATGTTTCAACAAATCGCCCGTCGCAAAGACTTTATGGGCATGGGTTGCTGCAGCGACGTCGGAGTCTCCATTGCCAACGTATAGAACGCGGTAACCCTGGGCAAGATACATTTTGATGTACTTCTCCTTGAGATCTTTGTCTAAAGGCTCGTCATTTGGACCCAAGTACTGTACTCGCAGTCCGTCAGGGGAAAATTCAGTTTTTGCAGCGTGTATCTCGAGATTATCTAGGTTGACTCCCTTCAATACTTCTCTAATGTAGAACTCCAGTCCGTTGCTCACAATGACTATTCTGAAATCCCTCTCCTGACAATAGCTCACCATCTGGGATAATCCCTGTCGTAACCGAACCTTGCCTTTCAGAGTTTGAGTCAGGGTGCCTTGATCAGCTTTGACCATGGCAAAGGCTTGCGTATTAAATTCTCCCACGGATATTTTCCCTTCCCTGTAACGGCGGAATAAACTTCGCCAATCTCCTTGAGCGTATCTGTCCAGGAGAAAGAAGCTGGCATCCTTAACAGTGATGGATCCATCGAAATCACATTGCAGTAAAGTCTTTATAGCTCACTCCTAATAAACTTGTTAGAAGAAATAAGCTACCATCTTCAATTGGTGGCTGTCAATATTTTGTTCTTTTACGATTGTGAAAAGAGGAGGTTGACTGGTGACTTTCGAGACAGTAAACTTATAGCTGCTATAATTGTCCTTGTTTGTGTACCTATGTTGGGGGGAGAAGAGTCTATCCGTGGATAGCTAGATGGGAAGTTTTGTCTGCTAATTTGAGGAGGGATCGCATAGTGGTCTAGTGCGGCCGCCTGCTAAGCGGTTACCCCGAGAAATTGGGGTCGAGGGTTCGAATCCCTCTCCCTCCGCCAGAAGAGACTTTCTGGTAATGCAAAGTTCATGGGCTCGAGGATGGCGCCTCGTGATAAGATATGTCTGATTTACCTTTCAAAAGACCCGAAATCCTCCGACCTCCCAGCGAGTGGAGAAGTTATTATCTCCCTGTAACCTTCGGCTGTTCCAACAATACTTGCACCTTTTGTAGTTTCCATGGGGTGAAGCTGCAAATGAGGGAGATTGATGAGGTAAAAAGGGAAATTGATGCAGTGGCCATGTATCTTCAGAGTGGCATACAGATTCCCGGCATGCCATATATAGTGTATGCCATAGCACAGAACTGGGATGGGAAGAGGGTTTTTCTTCAGGATGGAGATGCGCTGGTTTATCCCTTTCCTAAATTGAAGGAGGTTCTGGAATATCTTAACCAGAAGTTTCCTGATATGGAAAGGGTAGGCATTTATGCTACTCCGGGGGATGTACTAAGGTTAGGTATAGGCGAGCTCAAAAGGCTAAGAGAACTCAAGCTGGGTATTATCTATATGGGCATGGAGAGTGGTGATGACGAGGTGCTCCAGAAAGTGCAGAAAGGATCAAATGTGCA
>JAGYOV010000038.1 GCA_018399375.1 Dehalococcoidia bacterium | reverse complement strand
GAGCAAGAGCTGAATTTCCAGGTTATGGTTCCCGAAGAGCCACAGATTGTAGCTGCCCTGGGAGCAGCCATAATAGCTCAAGAACATATCAATGGAGGATGAAACATTGCTATTTGCCGGCATAGATATCGGCTCGCGGAGCGCCAAGGCAGTAATAATGAGGGATGATACTATTCTGTCATCAGCAATATGCGATACTGGTCCTGAGAGTATAAAAACGTCTTACAAGGTGATAGAGCAGGCTCTGAGCAGTGCGGGCCTGTCGCTTGATGACATCGATTACACCGTTGCTACGGGATATGGACGGGTGCTCGTTCCCTTTGCCAATGAGAACATATCTGAAATAAGCTGCCATGCGCGCGGCATTAACTGGTACTTCCCTTCAGTGAGAACGATATTGGACATGGGGGGACAAGATTGCAAGGCTATTAGCTGCGATGGCAATGGTAAAGTAACCAATTTTGTCATGAACGACAAATGTGCCGGCGGCACGGGAAGATTCTTCGAGATGATAGCTGAAGTATTGAATGTACCGCTAACAGAGATAGGGAATTTATCTCTGAAAGCGAAAACAGTCACTCCCTTCAATACCATTTGCGCTGTCTTTGCCAAATCAGAGGCCATCGCTTATCTCAAGAAAGGTACGCCAAAGAGCAACATTCTCGCGGGCCTGCACAGGGCAGTAGCAGCTCGTAGCTTTGACCTCTTAAAGCGAGTCTCCTTAGAAAAGGACTTCAGTATTACCGGGGGCATTGCCAAAAATAGAGGCATGGTAGCTAAGCTAACGGAAATGGCAGGGCTGGAGCCACTGCTCTGCGAAGATCCCCAGATCATTGGAGCTCTGGGAGCATCTATATTTGCCCGGGAGAGATTCCAGGGGGGAACGCTGGAGAATACAAAAGTCCAGTACGGATATACCGACGGTACGGGAAATTATTTCATTACCATCGATACCGGCAAGTGCAATGGCTGTGGAAAATGCGTTCAGGTCTGCCCTGCAGAAGTTTTCGTTTTAGCCGAAAATGCTAACGGCCAGCCCAAAGCCATGATAAAGGAAACAGCAAGGAAACAACTACCGCTGCTGTGCCCAGGATTTCAATCTTGCAACGAAAACCATGAGGCAAATTGCCATACCGTTTGCTCCGAGGAAGCCATAAGCCACAGCTGGTAAGCCGCAACCATATGGAGTTACTCCAGGGCCCAATCTTGCCCCCCTTTTTCAGCCACTAACAACGCGCTAATTTTAATTACATAGAGATAATGCTATCATGGAACAGGGATAATTTATCGCAAGCCGTCACAGAACACACCGTTATGCACTGCCCTGCATAAGATGGGTGCCGCCGCATAACGGTACGAGATGTCAGAAGGACATCCAATGAGAAAGATCTATTCAAATACAGACAGATATCTGAAGGGCCTCTTCACCTTCGAAAACAGCCCTGAGGGCAGCAAAAAGAAAAAGGAAACGCTCATTCTGATGGGTACGGCTGGATGCATGCTGGCTGCGGGTATCATAGTGGGCATCAACGATAACGTTACAGGCATCGTTCTCTGCTTTCTGGCAACCATTGCCCTGGTGCTCCTGCCTGTGCACGCGTGGAGAAAGGCAAAGCGATTCCTGGTTCTCACAGCAGCAGCCATAGTGGGCTTTTTTATCTTCGTTCTACTGCACAATGCCTTCTACGCTCTAGCGATAGCTACCAGCAACTTCGCCGCGCTAAAATACCCGGCGGAGGCCCTCTCCATCGTCTGCTTCATCATCGCCATCTTCATCTGCCCCTCAGCATTCGTTGTGGGAGCAGCAGGCAGCCTGGTACGAGCAATCAGTAATTCTAGGAAATACCAGAAGGCATAATAGCTACTCCTCTCTACTCAAGCAGCTTTTTACCAAATCGCTCCTTTCTGGCTAGATGCTGAATGACCAAGAATAAATAAATCGATGCCATAGACGCACACAGGGCTATGCGATGACTCCGCATAGCGACCTCGTGCAATGGCTAAACTTGCTCAATCGAAGCAAAATGACATTTACGGAGTGCCTCCATGGCTCTCCGGTTCATTGCCAAAATATACCTTGGTATGAGGCCAGGGAATTTCGATCTTCTCCTCATCGAATGCTTCTTTAATCCTCTTCCTCAGCTCGCCCGTTACTGCCCATTGCTGCAGTGGTTTAACTTCACCCAAAACCTTAATATCTATTCCTGAAGCACCCAGATTATTTACCCTGAGCACCTGAGGTTCAGTCTTAATGAGAGAGCTCCAGTTTTCATCTACCGCCAGTTCATGTCCCACGCGATTTATAACTTCTATGGCATGGTTGAGATTGGTGCCATAAGCCACCGAGATATCAAGATTAACGCGGGAGAAATGTCGAGAGTAATTGCTGGCCACCCTTACCTCTCCATTTGGCACGTGGTGAACAATGCCATCGAGGTCTCGCAAGATTGTCTTTCTAAGACTTATGCTTTCTACAAGGCCCGCTATGTTCGCGATTTTGGCCACATCTCCAACACGATACTGGTTTTCCATTATAACGAAGAACCCGGCGATTAAATCTCTAACCAGATACTGAGCGCCAAAGCCCACAGCTATGCCGGCAATTCCCATACTGGCAAGTATTGGTCTGATATCTATATCCACCTCGGACAATATCATGAAAGCAACCATTGTGATGATAATGAATTTTGCTGCACCGGTGAAAACCTGTCCAAGCGTATCTGCCCTTCTCTGGGCGCCCTCCTTACTTTCTCCTTTAGTCCTGACGACATTGCGCCGTAAAATCACTGGAATGACCCTGTTCACCCCAAAATACAGCCCAACGCCTATGAGTATTATGACAAGAATGCGCAAACCGTGGAGCTGAAGCCAATCTATTATGGTTGCCCAATTCATCATTTCGAACCTCCTTCACGGTGAACTGTCAAAAATTCAGCTGTCATGTTGCTCTCCATACCGTGAAATGAACTCGATATCATTATACGCACCAGATACATCCAGGTGAATGGATGTATAACATCCAAGAAACTACTGGACCGATTCACCATCCAGCAAACAGCCCAAGCGCTGTTTCCCCAATTCCACTCCAGGTAAAACCAATGAAAAGGATTTGCTCAACCATCTACGTCTGGCAAGTTGACCGGTGATTGGCCGCCCTCCTTAACCTTTTCCATATTCTGCCCGCAGCATACCAGAGTGCCACCGCCAACTCCAGTTACCTCAACTTCGTTACCGCAGATCTTACAACGATATACTTCGCCTACCCGTTTAACTGCCATTTTTAGACCTCCTTGTCACGATTTTACTTTACCCAAACCTTTTTCATTACGATTTCCCTCGGTTTCCCTTTATCAATACTTTCAAGAGCACCATAGAAATGCAATAAATAACTGATATGAGCCAGAATAATTCTACCACTCGGAAGGCTATAAATTCTCTCTAACATATAAACTCGCTTAGCAATATTTTCAATTTCACCTTCTCCTCCAGAGCACTGCATATTAGAAAGTGGAGGAGATTTCACAACCACTTTTTCTTTCTAAAATAAACTAACAATGAGACCCCGATAACAACGAGGACAAACAAAAACACGAAGTAACTCCACTTCCACTCAAGTTCCGGAATAAAGCTAAAATTAGTTCCATAAATACCGGCAACGAACGTAAGTGGTATGAATATGGCAGCAAAAACGGTCAGCAACTTCATAACTTCATTCATTTTATTGCTCATACTTGAAAGATAAACTTCCAGCATGCCGGATAGCATATCCTGATAGCTCTCTACCGCATCTATTATCTGAACTGTATGATCGTAAACATCCCTGAGATATATGCCCGTAGCACTCTGAATTAGAGGGAACTCGCCTCGCTCCAACGAATTAACTACTTCCCTCAGTGGCCAGATAGACTTTCGCAAAAATATCATTTCCTTCTTGAAAGTACGGATAACCTGCAATGTATCTTGAGTTGGAGTGGTTGCCAATTCCTGTTCCACATATTCTACTCTTTCGCCGAATTGTTCCAGAATCACGAAATAGCTATCGACTATGCTATCAATCAAGGCATATGCAAGATAGTCAACTCCCGCCTTTCTAACGCGCCCTTTTCGCTTTTTGATTCTATCTTTCAGTGGCTCAAATACATTTCCCTGACGCTCTTGAAAAGAAATGAGGAAATTGGTGCCAAATATAAGGCTAACTTGTTCAGATTCCAGCTCACTCCTCTCCTTGTCGTAATAGAGCATCTTTAAAACTACAAAGAGGTAATCTCCAAAATCTTCCATCTTTGGACGCTGATCAGTATTGACGATGTCCTCCAGGACAAGGGGATGCAATCCGAAATGCTGCCCGATTTTTTCTATTAACTCAACATCATGGAGTCCATCGATGTTTATCCAGGTCATGGTTTCTTTATCTCTAAAAGGAAAGCACTCTTCAACCGTTTCCACTTCTTTCTCTTCGAAAAACGTTTCATCATAATCAATGATTCTAATGCCCACCCTTTCAACTTTTCTCTCTCCAATATGGACAAGAGTACCGGGAGTAAGACCCGCTTTTCGCTTTGTGCTCTTCATGAAAAATCTAGGCATTTCTTCTGCTCCCGGCAATTTTTCTCACAGTTTTAATGATTTTATGCCAAAGACTCCTGCTTAACAAGAAGAAAACAGCTTTTTGGAAGAACAAAGTATGAAATTATTTAACCACACTCCTTCTTGACAGGACATACATTACCAACTTACAATTGCACCTGGGTGTAATAGCAATGAGTTGCTCTACTACGCTTAAAGCCAAAGGCCTCAAACTAACTCCTCAGCGCAGGCTCATCGTGGACATTATCCACGATGCCGGCACGTATTTCACCGCGGACAAAATTATTGCCTACGTTCAGGCTAGGATGCCAGGCGTCCATAAGTCAACTATATACCGCACTCTAGAAATCCTTGAGGATGCTGGTTGCGTTTATAAAAGTGAACTGAGCGATCATCAAGTATACCACCATCCAGAAGAGGGTTATCATCATCACCTGGTCTGTAGCAAATGTGGCAAGACTATAGAGTGCGATGAGGACCTATTCTTGCCCGTAGAGAGATCACTCATGGAAAAATATGGCTTCCACGTAAATTTCAAACACCTGGTTATGAGTGGTCTCTGCCAGGAATGCAGAGAGAAGGATCACTAAAAGATATATATTTTTTTCCGATGTATTGCAACTTATCGCAACTACATATATTTGCAAGACTAAAGAAGGGAGCAATCAGCTTTGAACGACATAAATTGGGAAAATCCAAGGCAGGAAATTGAAAAAGCCATCGC
The DNA here is from genome assembly GCA_018399375.1 of Dehalococcoidia bacterium. Taxonomy (GTDB): domain Bacteria; phylum Chloroflexota; class Dehalococcoidia; order GIF9; family AB-539-J10; genus M55B177. The sequence continues at coordinate 2,443 of JAGYOV010000038.1, read as the reverse complement.
TGCCAGCGATCTCAGAAAACTGCTAAGGATAAGTGGCATGTTGCATGGACATTTTTGTCCCTTTTCGGCGCTCGGCGTAAAAGCCGCTGTTCGCGCTGTGAAAGAGTTGAAGGCAAAATCTGAGGGCATGGAAGAGGTGATCGCCATCGTAGAGACGAACAACTGTTTCAGCGATGGCGTTCAAATCGTTACTGGCTGTAGCTTTGGCAATAATGCTCTCATCTATAAAGATTTCGGCAAAACTGCATTTACCCTGGCAAAAAGATCAGGAGAAGGCATAAGGATATCGGTAAGAGCTGATAGGGCAAAGGTAGAGAGATCACCAGAAGTCAGTGAACTCTGGGAACGAGTAGTAGTAAAACATAGCAACAACGAAGAGGACAGCAAACGCCTGAGAAAACTATGGGCTGAGATAGCCTTCAAAGTCCTGGACCTGCCCGATGAAGGAGTTTTTGACATTAGCAATATCAGAGCCGATATCCCCTCCTATGCCCACATCTTCCCCAACGTCAGGTGCTCGTTATGCGGAGAAAACGTAATGGAACCCCGTGCCAGAATAAAAGATGGCAAGCCCATATGCCTGTCCTGCTCTCACCACGAGTACTACCAGCTAGCTGGAGATGGCATAACAACTGCCAGGCACTGATAGTCAGGAAATCTTCTCATGAAGAAAAGAGAGCTTAGCTACTTGCGCAAAGCAGCGATCTTTATTCTGGCCATCCTTTTCCTGGCATTGTCGTCGTGCAGCAACGCCGAGCTTCCCCGTAGCTCACGAATTGATTCTTATGCGATAGCCGATTCCTCCGGAGACTGGGGATATCCTTCTCCCTACGCTCATTATCCTCGTGGCCCCGGGTACGTCCGTATGAGCTTTATTTTCGAGACCCTGGTCTGGAAGGACAACGCGAACTTCGTGCCGCAACTCTCTCTCGAGTGGAATTACAGCGAGAGCGACAATTCCTATACTTTCAAGCTAAGAGAGGGCGTGAAATGGCATGACGGCACAGAATTTACCGCCGATGATGTCGCCTTTACCTTTAATTATGCCGAAGAGCACCCTTATCAGTTTGTGGATAATGGCATAGTGAAGACGGCAGAAGCAATCGATGAGCACACGGTCAAGCTCTACCTCAGTCAGCCCTATGCTCCGTTTCTCCAGGATGTGGCCGGAGCCCATCCCATCATACCTCAACACATATGGGAAAACATCGCTGCACCTGAAGAATTCGTCTGTAAGGAAGCAACGATCGGCACGGGACCATATACCTTGGTTGACTACAGTCCGGAGCATGGCACATACCTGTACACAGCTTTCGGTGACTATTACCTGGGAGATCCCGCAGTCAAAGAGATAAGATTTACCCGGGTAGCTCCTGAGATCACTCCGGCAGCATTGAAAGGCGGCGTAGTGAACGCCGCCAGTATTCCCGCTGAGGCAGTAACGGACATGAGGAGCGCCGGCCTTACCATTATCGAGGCTCCCGTATCTTGGAACGGTAAATTGACTATCAATCACTTGAAGGAGCCCCTATCTTCCAGGGAATTTCGCCAGGCCCTGGCATATGCCATTGATCGCAAACAGCTGGTGGAAATAGTTTTGCGGGGCAACGCTATAGCCGGTAGCCCTGGCATGATGCCACCGACCAGCACATGGTACAACCCGGATACGCCTCAATACGAATACGATCCAGAGAAAGCAAGGCATCTACTCGAGAACATGGGATACCGGATGGAAGGAAAATACCTTGCTAAAAACGGACAAATTCTTCAGCTAAGCCTGATATCTGCTGCCGATTACAAAGACGTAGGGCAGTTCATTGCCCGGCAATTGCAGCAAATTGGTGTTAACGTTGACTTCCAGACTCTGGAGAGCAAGACAGTTGACAGCAGAATAGAGTCATGGAATTTCGATCTGGCTATCTATGGACATGGCGGCATCTATGACCCATCGATACTGCAAAGGTTCATCCTAGGGGAGAGCTTCAACAGTGCACGGTATAAAGCCAACGACAAGTTAACTCAACTGCTCAAATCACAGCTAACCGAGATGGCCCCGACCAAGAGAAAAGAAATGGTGTTCCGCATCCAGGAGATATACGCAGACGATGTACCATCACTGACCCTTTATTACCCCAGGTCGTATTGGGCCCACGATGACAACCTGTCGCTTTACTATACCGTGGCTGGTATCGCCATTGGAGTACCGATACCACTCAACCGCATGGCCTTTGTGGAACAGAACAATAGAAGGTAATTTTTAACTGGCAGTTGCGTAGCTCCAGTAATTTAAGAGCTAAGATGAAAATTTTGATTTGGGAATGGAAGGAATTCTAAAACTGCTAAAAATTTAGGGTACATTCCATCCGCAACAAAGCGTTTAATTTTACAGGAAACGAAAAGACGATGCATTAGAGGCAAATATGAAAGAAAAACATTATAAACT
>JAGYOV010000037.1 GCA_018399375.1 Dehalococcoidia bacterium | reverse complement strand
AAATATCAGGTCTAAACCAAGCTGAACCAATTTTTTACCAGAAGATACCCTCACCCACCACAAAGTAAAATTCAGCGCACACTGCTTCGTAAACACCTCAAGAGACACAAATACGAACAATTGATCCCCTCCAAAAAGTAATGCTATAATTTTCCATATAATGCAGCGGATTTTCACTTGCATATTTATTGCATTAGCGCTGATCACCCTGACACTGAGTTCCACAGGATGCTCTCTATTATTAGATCAGCTCCCCGTTGCAACTCCCTCTCCCATACCACAAGACAACGATCCAGCTGAACACGTTGACGCCAACTGGATATTCCCATCAGATGGAAGTAGTGAACCAAATTATCTGCCTGACTTTCCACCGGTAATTGCCAGGGTGATGCCTTCAGTGGTTTCTGTAACCACAGAAATGGTTGTTTCCAATTTCTTTGGCCAGCAATACACGCAGGATGCAGCCGGTTCGGGCATGATCATCGATGCTGAAGGATACATCGTAACTAACTATCATGTAGTACAGGCTGCCAAAAGCATACAGGTAGAACTGCATGATGGAAGAACCTTCTCTGCCAGGATTGTGGGAACCGACACCCTGACGGACCTCGCTGTGCTAAAGGTAGCTGCTCCTGACTTATGTCATATCCCGTGGGGAGATTCATCTCAGCTCACGTTGGGCAACTGGGTAATTGCCATTGGCAACGCTCTGGGAGAGGGGATATCCGCCTGTGAAGGCATCGTCAGCCGCATGGATGTCACCGTACCCGTCGAGGGAAATACATTAAGAGGCCTTATCCAGACAACTGCGGCTATCAATCCCGGCAATAGCGGAGGACCACTGGTAAACATGGCGGGCGAAGTGATCGGCATTACCAGCGCCAAAATAGCTTCGGTAGGCATTGAGGGCATGGGTTACGCCATCAGCAGCAACAGCGCCAAACCCATCGTTGAAGACTTGATCCGGCAGGGTTATGTTACACGCCCTTGGTTGGGAGTAGAGATCTACTCAGTGACTCCCTTTATGGCGGCAACAAATGATCTCCCAGTCGATGAAGGAGCTCTAATCACCAGCGTATTAACTCCAAGTCCCGCTGCTAAGGCGGGCCTACAGGAAGGAGATATCGTTATCCGTTTTGGAGGCGAGAATATTGCCACTCGAGATGAACTCGTGCTGGCTATACACAACTGTCAGATTGGAGAGGAAGTTAAAATAGTCTTTATCCGGGGCATAGAAACAAAGACAGCCCTCGTCCAAATGCAGGAAACCCCTTCTCCATGGTAACAACAACGTAAACGCCCCTTTAAACATCCTGTACTTTCTTTATTGCCAGAGAGAGCTTATCTCCTGAAATATTATGCTCCTCGGCATGAGCATCACCATCAGAAGGATAGCCATTAACTAGTTCTCTAGAAAGAGTTTCCTGTTGTATATAGTCAGCGAAATCCAACATAACTCTTCCAAGCTGCTCGCCACATTGATAGTAGATAATAATATGATCGGCGATATCAAGAGCAGCAGTGCGCCGCATATTTTGAACGCGCCGCACAATTTCTCTGCTTATCCCCTCACCGATAAGTGCTGGTGATAACGTGGTATCCACCGCTACCCAGTACTGAGCATCACGGGATACAACATCCCCAGGCAAACCTTGAGGCTCTAATTCCCCGGAGAATTCTATGTCCTTGACATTTATTTCCCCCACGATATCGTCAGCTAGTCGAGTGATAGATTTTCTTTCTTCTTCAGATAAACCTCCAATTATCGCCTTTAACAAGGGCTGGCGCACCTTAATTCCTGCTCTGGCCCGCGCCGCCCTCCCCAGACTAGCTATTTTCATAGTTAACTCCACGTCTCTATTCAGCACGACATCAACCTTAGTTTCATCAGCCTGCGGGAAATTCGCCAGATGAACGCTCTCAGCAGCCTGAGAATTAAATGCAAGCACCAGATTCCGATATAGCTCCTCAGCTACAAAAGGAGTAAAGGGAGCCAAGAGCTGGGACAACGTCACCAAACACTGATACAGCGTGGCATACGCGTTTAGTTTATCCTCATCGTTTTCACTCTTCCAAAATCGCCGTCGGCTTCTCCGGACGTACCAATTAGAGAGAACATCAACGAATTTTTCAACTTGTCGGGCAGCCAGAGTAGGGTTATAGCTATCCATTGACTTAGTTACTTCATCTATGAGCTGATTAAGTCTGGAAACGATCCAAATATCCAGGATGTTTCTATAACCATAGTCAGAATCTCCTGACACCCGAGGAGCAAAACGATCAATATTGGCATAGAGTACAAAAAAGGAATAGACATTCCACAAAGTTAACAGAAATTTCCTCGCCGTTTCAGAGACCATTTTCTCGGAGAAACGGTGATTATCCTCTGCTGAAGTAGAAGCAAGCATATACCATCGCAAAGCATCCGCCCCATAACGATCAATCAACATCCAGGGATCAAGAATGTTGCCTTTCGACTTACTCATCTTATCACCGTTAGCATCGACGACATGGCCCAGACAAATAACATTCTTGAAGCAAGGCTGATCGAAGAGCAAAACAGAGATAGCATGCAAGCTGTAAAACCATCCCCTGGTTTGATCTATAGCCTCACAGACAAAATCTGCGGGAAAGTTTTTCTCGAACAATTCTTTGTTCTCAAACGGATAATGCCACTGAGCTACTGGCATGGCTCCCGAATCAAACCAGCAATCTATCACTTCAGGAACTCTTTGCATAACAGAACCACATTCAGTACAGGAAAAAGAGATCTTATCGACACATGGACGATGCAATTCTAGCGGCTCTTCCATCCCCTGGAGCCCTTCTTTGCTCTTTAACTGGTCGATGCTGCCAATGCACTCATATTTTCCGCAGTTAGAGCAACGCCAGATGTTAAGTGGAGTACCCCAGTAACGTTCGCGGGAAAAAGCCCAATCGACATTGTTCTCCAACCAATTTCCAAACCGCCCTTGCTTGATATAAGCAGGATACCAATTAACTTCATCATTTCCGGAGAGCAAGCGATCTTTTACTTCCGTCGTCCTGACATACCATGACCTCTTGGCATAGTAAAGGAGTGGAGAATCACAACGCCAGCAAAAAGGATAAGTATGTACAATCCTTGCACTACGGTAAAGCATATTTCGAGACTTGAGGTCGTCGAGGATAAACGAATCTGCCTCCTTAACAAATTTCCCAGCGAAAGAATAGGTGCCAACGATTTCACCCGACAGATCCACCGGCTGGACAAAATCGAGCCCCTTAGACATACCAACATCAAAATCAACTTCTCCAAAAGCGGGAGCAACATGGACTATACCAGTACCTTCTTCCAGGGAAACAAAATCTGCGCCAATTACAGGATAAGACAAGTTCTCTTCTGACTCCTGCAAATTCAGCGATGGCAATTTCAAACGAGGTACACCAAAATCGTGGGGATTAAACAGGGCCTCATAGCGCGTATTTGCCAGATCTTCGCCTCGCATGACTCCAGACTCCGAGTAACCTTCAAGACCTACGCTATCTAAAAGATCCCTGGCCACGATCAAGATCTCATGCTCACTATTCATCAAGCTATACTCCGCTTCTGGAGTTACCGCCAGCCCAGTATTGCCCGGTAACGTCCATGGCGTGGTTGTCCAAGCTAGTAAATATACAGGTATCCTCATATCCAAGCTGAGCTGCACCAATCGATCGCACATCGTTTCCTGCCGCACCCTGAACTTAACATAAACTGACGGATCCTCAACATCGTCCTTATAGCCAAGAGCAACTTCATGAGAGCTAAGAGAAGTGCCACATCGAGGGCAATGAGGAGTTACTCTATATCCCTGGTAGATCAGATTTTTATCCCACAATTCTTTCAATATCCACCAGCAGGATTCAACATAGTGGTTGTCCATGGTTATATAAGGATGTTCCATATCCAACCAATAACCAATGCGCCTGGTCATCCTCTCCCACTCCGCAATATAACCAAGAGCACTTTGACGGCAACGCTGATTAAACTTCGCTACGCCATAACTCTCAATCTGTTCCTTACTGGTAAAACCAAGTGAGCGCTCTACTTCAAGCTCTACCGGTAGCCCATGAGTATCCCATCCCGCCTTACGCGGCACATAATATCCTCTCATCGTCTTATAACGACAAATCGCATCTTTAAACAAGCGCGACAGTACATGATGAACACCAGGGTTACCATTGGCAGTAGGAGGCCCTTCATAAAAGACAAATCTCTCCGATTCCTGTCTAGTTTCAACGCTTCTGGCGAAAATGTCATGTTCCTCCCAGAACCGCAGTATATCCTCTTCCATACGAGGAAAGTTTACTTTGCTGTCGACTTTACCAAACATCGTTTATTCCGTTACGGGAGATAGCTATCGCGGGGAAATAATAACTTTCCGCTCTGATCCACTGCCGATGCTACGGGTCACTACATCGGGATGGTCAGATAGGGTTACATGTATAATGCGCCGCTCATTTGCCGGCATTGGTTCCAGGCTCATATCTCGCTGTCTTGTAACAACCTGATTTGCCAGATAGAGGGCTAACCTTTGTAATGCTTCCTGGCGCCGCTTCTTATAACCAGCAACATCGATATATAGAGGAACCCATGTATTCAACTGTGCGGCAACTACGATCTTGGTTATATATTCCAGAGAACTCAAAGTTTGTCCCCTGTGGCCAATTAGAAGCCCCATTTCCTCACTCTCTACATCCAACAATACGGGCAAACCACTCGATATAATCTTGACTACCCCCTTCACTCCCATCAGCTTAAGCAGGGTATCCAAAACTCTCATAGCTGTGCGAGCTGCGACCTCCTGAGGCAACTCGCCACCAGACAACTCCCGTTCTCCTGCTACTTGATCTCCACCAACAGCGCGCTCCATCTCTTCTTTATCCATACTCAAGACTTCCCTCCAGGCCACACTCTAGAGCTTCGCCAGCACTCCAGAGCATTTTTTATTCTGACTCTATTATAAACATCAAGTTCGACGAGAACTTCTTAGATATCCCCAGCCCATGATCTTATACTGTATTGCAATGCCAATGACGTTGGAAGCTGCCCAAAATAGAGCCAGACCGCTGGGGAACATCATGGTCAATATAGCAAACATAAAAGGCATCATCACCAGCATCATGCTATTCATAGATTGTTGCCGTGGGTCCGTGGCGGGTGTCGTGGTCATCTTCTGTTGCACCCACATCGTGCCACCAACGATCACGGCCAGCAAAAGAGTACTATCAGGACTTCCTAGATCAAGCCATAGGAAATGACTACTCAGAGGAAGTGCCTGAGATATCACTGAAGAATCGTATAAATGCTGGGCCAGCCCCAACAAGTTTTCCGGCGTGGTGAACAGCGCCCTCATGATGCTCTGATATAGAGCAATCCACACGGGAAACTGAATTACAAGGGGCAACACACAGCCAGCAGGGTTTATCCCCGCTTCCCGGTAGAGCTTCATCATCTCCTGTTGAAGCTTTTGTTGATTTTTGCCATATTTCTTCTGCAACTCCTGAATCTTGGGTTGCAAATCCTGCATGGCCTTGGTGGATTTAGTCTGCTTTATAGTCAGGGGATATAGTATCAACCGGACAACTACCGTAAGAACGAGAATAGCCCCACCAAAACTACCAAACAGAATGCTACTCAAGGCTATCAAACCATTAAGCATGGGATTAAGGATAATTAAGTCCCACAAATCTGCCATTATTATGATTCCTACTCAATATCCAGGGGCAACTGCCAGTCTATCATGCCCCTATCAATGTCAAGCGCATACAGGACGTTATTCTGACCACGCACATAGACCACGCCATCGTGAAGGCAAAAAGCCCCTTTAACTTCTACCTCAATGGACATAGCCTTGATGGGCATCATATTGTTATCGACGGTACTGGAGTTGATATCGAAAACATATATGTTCCCGGATTCATTGACTACCACCAGCCTGCCATCTTCCAGCACGGGAGAAGCTATTATGGGTTCCTCACTATCAAACTCCCAGACCAGCCCTCCCGTATCAGAATTAATAGCATATACCTTGCCATCAAGACAGGCCGCATACACTATTCCATCTTGAGCTACTGGAGAGGCCCAGAACCAGCTATCTCCTGAGAAGCTCCAATCGGGCTCACTTTCACCATATCTCACAGCATAAAGGCTATTATCAAACGACCCTATCACTACAACGTCTTGATCCCGGCAAAATACAGTAGAGGAAACAAACCCAACCTCGGACTCAAAAACCCAGGGCAACAGAGAGCCATCTTTTAATGACAAAGAATAGATATGCCCATCAAATGTGCTCACATAAACAGCATCTTGAGTAACTAGTGGTGGCGCCCACAACTTCTCATCCAGCACATCAGACTTCCATTCAAGTTCTCCGTAAGTAGTATCCATAGCGTAAACTCTGCCATCAGAGCTGCTGGCATAAACTATATCGCCGACGACCACCGGGCTCCCTATAACAGAGCCAATAGAGCCCTCCTTGGGATAAACCCATCTCACCTTGCCAGTAATTGCATTCAGAGCATATATCTTGCCGCTATATATACCAATATAAACCAATTCTTCAGTGACAACAGGAGTACCGTATATAGCTACAGGAGAACTCGTCTGCCCACACGACATAAAGCCACCGGAAGACATGCTTCCAAACTCATGTGTCCATGCCATTATTCTGGAATCCAGGCCCACGGATATTACCTCACCTTCCATGGAACCCGTGTAAACAGCGTCGCCTCCAAAGGCAACTCCTGACCAGCCCCGAGCAGGCTGTGTGCCGCCAGACATACAGGAAGTTACTCCAAGACTCAGGAGACAAAACATAACCAAGAACAACAATTTCTTACTTCGTTTCATTACAATTACCTTGAAACAGGCCTAAGGCACTGGATCATATCCTCCTCTGAAGAAAGGAGAACAACGCACCAACCGCTTAAATGCCAACCACCCTCCCTTCCAAAACCCATATTTCTGAATTGCCTCAAAAGCATATTGTGAGCACGTAGGCTGAAAGCGGCAAGAGTGAGGAGTTACCCTGGATATAGTACTCTGATACAGCTCAATTAAGGCCAGCGCTAAGTCTTTCACTACTATCTTCCAGCAACCGAGCTCTCTGCAACAACTCCGTTATAGCTCCCTCCAGCCGATGATAATCAGCATCAACAGCACAAGGCCGCGCGATGATGACGATATCCCATCCAGGCTTCACAGGTTGCAATCTGGTTATTTCTCTCAACAGACGCTTCAAATGATTGCGCTGCACCGCTTTACCCACGCGCTTGGTTATGGAAAAACCCCATCTGCTCCAAGCCAAACCATTGGGCAACACTTTCATCACCAGCAACCAGTTCACCCACGTTCTACCTCCCCTATAAACCAGAACATATTGTGCTTGCTTGGTCAACCCCGGCATTTTCATAGACAAGGTTAAACGGGCGTCAACTGCCAACGCCCTTTCAGGCGCCGAGCCTTCAGTATTCGCCTTCCCCCTCGAGTGGCCATCTTGGCACGAAAACCCAGCTTCCGCTTCCGTGGGATCTTTTTTGGCTGATATGTACGCTTTGGCATCTGGCTCCTTTAAGATATCGGCCTGCGCAGCCCTACTCCTCCCGTCATCCAGATGTGATTGGGGGCATAAGGCAACAAAGCAAGAAAGCGAGCTCTCTTTATGGCCTGGGCTAGACTTCGCTGATGCTTAGCACAGGCCCTTGTCCTGGTTCGCGAATCGATCTTGCCGCGGACTGAAACATATTGAGATAACACAGAGACATCCTTATAATCTATTTTCACTCTCCCTGCACAAAA